>JAGOBT010000515.1 GCA_017999135.1 Burkholderiaceae bacterium | reverse complement strand
TGGCCATCGGCTTGGGCGCACAGACCAGCGCACGCTGCGCATCCAGCCGCAGGCTGCAGTGGCCGAAGGGGCCGGTCAGGCCGCTGCGGCCGATCGCGCGCGCCAGCTGGCGCACGCAGCGCTGCTGATCATCGGAAGGTTCGAGGAGAGGGACCAAGTGGGGGTCCTTGGTGGAGGTCTGTGCTGCGGGGTCGGTCATGCGGGCGCCATGGTTCGGCACGGGTCTGGTTGCGCCGGCGGGTGGTGGAGCGGTTTGGGGAGGGTTGAGGCGTTGCGACGCTGCTCGGCAACCGCTTCAGCCCGCTGCCACCCGCCAGCCCCAGATTACCGCCAGGCTGGCCAGGGTGACCGGGATGCCGATGCGGGCATGGGCCTTCCAGTCGATGGTGATGCCGTTCTTCTCGGCGCCGTCCACCATGATCAGGTTGGCGATCGAGCCCACCAGCAGCAGGTTGCCGGCGAAGGTGCTGGCCAGGGCCAGCAGCAGGCCGGCCTGGTCGGCCCCCGGGGTTCCCGCTGTGCCCAGGTGGGGCAGCAGCAGCATCACCGCCGGCACGTTGGAGACCAGGTTGGACAGCGCCACCCCCACCACCAGCAGCGGCCCGGGCTCTGCCAGGTGCACACCCTGGGCGGACAGCCAGGCCACCGTCTGTGCGGCGATGCCGGTGGTGCCCACCGCATGGTTGACCACGAACAGGCCGATGAACAGCAGCAGCAGTTGCCAGTCGACAAAGCCCATCACATGCGCCGAATGCAGCCGGCGGCTGAGCAGCAGCACCCCGGCGCCCACCAGCGCGGCCACGTCGCGCGGCCAGTCGGTGAAGAGGAACACCGCCATCAACGCCGCAGCCACCAACAGGCCCTTGGCGGTCTGGAAGCCATCGAAATCGTGTTCGTCATCGGCCACGTCGCTGCGCGGCGCCGGCTGCGCGGCGCCCGAGCCAGGTCCGTACGCCAGCCAAAGCCACAGCAGTCCCAGGCTGATGGCCACCGGCGGCAGTGCGGCGCGCAGGTAGGTGCCAAAGTCCAGCTTCAGCACCGAGCCGATCAGCATGTTCTGCGGGTTGCCGATCAGCGTGGCGGCCGAGCCGATGTTGGCCGCACAGGCCAGCCCGATCAGGAAGGGCAGCGGCGCCAGCCCGCGCCGCAGGCACAGGTGCGCCACCACCGGTGTCATCGCCAGGCAGATGACGTCGTTGGAGAAGATGGCCGACAGCACCCCGGCTGTGACGATGATCGCCGCCAGCAGCCCGCGGCGCGACAGTGGCAGCTCGCCCACCCGCCGCGTCACCTCGGTGTAGAAGCCGCCCAGGCGCATCTGGGCAGACACCACCATGAAGGCGAACAGCAGCACGATGGTGGGCAGGTCCACCGAACGGGCGGCTTCCTCGATCGGGTGGCCCACCAGCGCAATCATCGCGATGGCGCCCAGCAGCGCCACCCCGGTGCGGTCCAGCCGGAAGTGCGGCAGCCCACCCAGGAACATGCCGAGGTAGACGGTGACGAACACGGCCAGGATGGCCCAGTCCTGCGGGCCGCGGTCGACCACCGCGGCCATGGTGGCTTCCAGCGCGGTCATGGCCGGCGCTCGCTGGACGGGGCCATGGGGCCTGCGCGATGCGGGCCCGGCGTTCCGGACCGGGCCCGCAGGGGGTAGCGTGTTGCCGTGGGGCCGGCGTTGCTGCAAATCGAACGAAGGAGTCGGGACAGGGCGTACATGGCAGGGGCGATCATAGGCGTCGTCCCTGGCCCGTTTGATCTGGCGCATGTGCCGCCTGCAGGAGCTTGATGTATTCGCATGGATTGATTGATAGTGGGGTGATATTTCTCACACATCGCTCTCCACCCCAAGAGGTTTGCCCGTGTCGCGCATCGTCATCCTGGGAGCCGGCATCTCCGGCCACACCGTCGCCCGCTACCTCAACCAGTGGGTCGGCCCGCAGCACGAGATCGTCGTCGTGTCGCCCAATGCGCGCTGGAACTGGATTCCGTCGAACATCTGGGTTGGCGTAGGCCAGATGACGGAGGAGCAGGTCACCTTCGACCTGGCCGAGGTCTACAAGAAGACCCGTGTGGACTTCCGCCAGGCCAAGGGGCTGTCGATCCACCCGGAGGGCGATGCCAACGACGCCCGCCCCTTCGTGACGGTGGAGTACACCCTGCCGGCCAAGGCCGGCCAGCAGGAGCGCATCGCCTACGACTACCTGGTCAACGCCACCGGGCCGAAGCTGAACTTCGGCGCCACCGAGGGCCTCGGCCCCGACCACGGCCACACCGTGTCGGTGTGCACCGCTTCCCACGCGCTGGAGGCCAACCACAAGCTGCAGGCGCAGATCGACGCGATGAAGCGCGGCGAGCGCCGCACCTTCGTCATCGGCACCGGCCACGGCACCTGCACCTGCCAGGGCGCGGCCTTCGAGTACATCTACAACGTCGACCACGTGCTGCGCGAGGCGGGGGTGCGCGAGCTGGCCCGCATCGTCTGGATCAGCAACGAGTACGAGCTGGGCGACTTCGGCATGGGCGGCGTGCACATCGAGCGCGGCGGTTACATCACCAACGGCAAGACCTTTGCCGAGTCGCTGATGGTCGAGCGCGACATCGAGTGGATCGTGCGCGCCCACGTCAGGAAGGTGGAGGCCGGCAAGATCCACTACGAGACGCTGGACGGGCAGTTTCACGAACTGCCCTTCGACTTCTCGATGCTCATCCCGCCTTTTGCCGGCGTCGGCCTGAAGGCCTGCGACAAGGGTGGCGAGGACATCACCGCCAAGGTCTTCGCGCCCAGCGGTTTCATGAAGGTGGATGCCGACTACACCCCGCGCCCCTATGCCGAGTGGAGCGCGGACGACTGGCCCCGGACCTACCAGTCACCGGTCTACCGCAACCTCTTCGCGGTGGGCATCGCCTTCGCACCGCCGCACCTGATCAGCAAGCCGATGCAAAGTGCCAACGGCACGCCGATCAACCCGGCCCCGCCGCGCACCGGCATGCCCTCGGCCGCGATGGCCATCGCCGTGGCCAAGAGCCTGCGCGACATGCTCAAGGGCGCGGACAAACCCACCCACCAGGCCTCGATGGCCCGCATGGGCGCCGCCTGCGTGGCCTCCACCGGCTCGCACCTGCTGCGCGGCACAGCGGCCACGATGACGGTCTTCCCGGTGGTGCCCGACTACC
>JAGOBT010000514.1 GCA_017999135.1 Burkholderiaceae bacterium | reverse complement strand
GTTCTTCAAGGTCAAGGTGGCGGACATGACGCAGTTCGACGCGCTGATGGACCCGCCGGGCTATGACGCGCTGCTGAAGACCCTCTGACCCGCCCCTGTTCCCTGCCCTCCTGAGCACCACCACCATGCTGCAAGCCGCCCAAACGCCCCTGTCCGAGCTGGAGAACCCGGCCGAGTTCGCCGCCCGCCACCTGGGGCCCGACGCGGCCGACGAGGCGCACATGCTCAGCGTGATCGGGGCGGCCAGCCGGCGCGCGCTGATCGAGGCCATCGTGCCCGCCAGCATCGCCCGCAGCCAGGTGATGCGCCTGCCCGCACCGGTGACCGAGGCGCAGGCGCTGGCCGAGCTGCGTGGCATCGCCCAGCAGAACCGGGTGCTCAAGAGCTTCATCGGCCAGGGCTACCACGGCACCCACACGCCGGGCGTCATCCTGCGCAACATCCTCGAGAACCCGGCCTGGTACACCGCCTACACGCCCTACCAGGCCGAGATCTCGCAGGGCCGCATGGAGGCGCTGGTCAACTTCCAGACCATGGTCTGCGACCTGACCGGCATGGCGATGGCCAACGCCAGCATGCTGGATGAAGCCACCGCCGCCGCCGAGGCCATGACGCTGGCCAAGCGCAGCGTGAAGAGCAAGAGCAACCGCATCGTGGTGGCGGGTGACTGCCATCCACAGACGATGGAGGTGATCCACACCCGCGCCGCGCCGCTGGGCCTGCAGGTGGTGCTGGCCAATTCGGCCGACGAGTGGAACAGCCTGCTCGACGGTGGCGACTACTTTGCCGCCCTGGTGCAGGTGCCCACCACCGACGGCAGCCTGCATGACCTGCGCAGCGATGCCGACCGCATCCACGCCGCCCAGGCGGCCTTCATCGTCGCCGCCGACCTGCTGGCGCTGACCCTGGTGGTGCCGCCGGGCGAGTACGGCGCCGACATCGTGGTGGGCAACACCCAGCGCTTCGGCGTGCCCATGGCCAATGGCGGCCCGCACGCGGCCTACCTGGCCTGCCGGGATGAGTTCAAGCGCAGCATGCCCGGCCGGCTGGTGGGCGTCAGCATCGACAGCCACGGCAACCCGGCCTACCGGCTGGCGCTGCAGACGCGTGAACAGCACATCCGCCGCGAGAAGGCCACCAGCAACATCTGCACCGCCCAGGTGCTGCTGGCGGTGATTGCCAGCATGTATGCCGTCTACCACGGGCCCGACGGCCTGAAGCGCATCGCCCAGCGGGTGGCGCGGCTCACCGCCATCCTGGCCAAGGGGCTGGCGCAGATGGGCGTGCACGTCGGCAATGCCTGCGGCTTCGACGCCATTGCGCTGCACACCGGCGCCGACACCCAGGCCATCGCCGACCGCGCCGAAGCCGCCGGCATGAACCTGCGCCGCTTCCGCGAGTGGGGCGACACCATGCTGGGCATCAACCTCGACGAGACCAGCACCCGCGCCGATGTGCAGGCGCTGTGGGCGGTGTTCGCCCAGCCCGGCCAGGCCCTGCCCGATGCGGCCCTGTTCGACCAGCCCATCGACAGCCTGATCCCGCCCGCATTGCGCCGCACCAGCCCCTTCCTCACACACCCGGTGTTCAACCGCCACCACAGCGAGACCGAGATGCTGCGCTACATCCGCAGCCTGTCGGACAAGGACCTGGCACTCGACCGCAGCATGATCCCGCTGGGCAGCTGCACGATGAAGCTCAACGCCACCAGCGAGATGATCCCCATCACCTGGCCCGAGTTCGCGAACATCCACCCGTTCGCCCCGGCCGCGCAGCGTGCCGGTTATGCGCTGCTGAACGACCAGCTGTGCGGCTGGCTCAGCCAGGCCACCGGCTATGCCGGCATCAGCCTGCAGCCCAATGCCGGGTCGCAAGGGGAATATGCCGGCCTGCTGGCCATCCGCGGCTGGCATGCGTCGCGTGGCGAGGGCCACCGCAACATCTGCCTGATCCCCGAATCGGCCCACGGCACCAACCCGGCCAGCGCGCAGATGGCCGGCATGACGGTGGTGGTGGTCAAGTGCGACAGCCAGGGCAATGTGGACCTGGTCGACCTGCAGGCCAAGTGCGAGAAGCACAGCGCCAACTTGTCCTGCATCATGATCACCTACCCCAGCACCTATGGCGTGTTCGACACCCAGGTGAAGGCGCTGTGCCAGATGGTGCACGACCACGGCGGCCGGGTCTATGTGGACGGCGCCAACATGAACGCCCTGGTGGGCGTGGCCGCACCGGGTGAATTCGGCGGCGACGTCAGCCACCTCAACCTGCACAAGACCTTCTGCATCCCGCACGGCGGTGGCGGCCCGGGCGTGGGCCCGGTGTGCGTGGTGGCCGACCTGGTGCCCTTCCTGCCGGCGCACCGCGCCTCGGGCCTGGCCGGTGGCACCTGCGGTGCCAAGCCGCCGGCCGGCCACGAGGTGGGCGCGGTCTCGGCCGCGCCGCTGGGCAATGCCGCGGTGCTGCCGATCAGCTGGATGTATGTGCGCATGATGGGCAGCGAGGGCCTCACCGCCGCCACCGAAATCGCCATCCTGTCGGCCAACTACGCGGCCGCGCGTCTGGCCGGCCACTCCGACATCCACCTCTCGGGCGGCATCGCCGGCCTGCAGGGTGGTGGCGTGGCGCACGAGTGCATCCTGGACCTGCGCAAGTTGAAGGACAGCAGCGGCATCAGCGCCGAGGATGTCGCCAAGCGGCTGATCGACTACGGCTTCCACGCGCCCACGCTCAGCTTCCCGGTGGCCGGCACGCTGATGGTCGAGCCGACGGAAAGCGAGCCGCTGGCCGAGCTGGACCGCTTCTGCGACGCGATGATCGCCATCCGCGGCGAGATCGCCCGGGTCGAAACCGGCACCTGGCCGCGTGACGACAACCCGCTGGTCAACGCGCCGCACACCGCCGCCGTCGTCAGTGCCGACGACTGGGCCCATGCCTACCGCCGCAGCGAGGCGGCTTATCCGCTGGCATCGCTGAAAGCCGGCAAGTACTGGGCGCCGGTCGGCCGGGTCGACAACGTCTGGGGCGACCGCAACCTCAGCTGCAGCTGCATCCCGGTCAGCGACTACGCGGACTAGCCGCGCCATGCTGGCAATTTGATCAAACCTTGTACGGCCCGGGTTGACTTGTCAGAATCCTTTGATCCGTACAGCCTGAAGGAAATTGCCATGACACTGGC
>JAGOBT010000054.1 GCA_017999135.1 Burkholderiaceae bacterium | reverse complement strand
AAGCATTGCCCGGCGGCGGCTTCGCGGTGCGCGATTTCTCCGAGACCGACATCTGCGACGCCATCGAGCTGCGTGGCACCCTGGAAGGCCTGGCCGCCCGGCTGGCCGCCGAGCGTGGCGCCAGCACCGTGGTGCTGGCCGGCCTGCGCGACGCGGTGGCGCGCATCGACGACATCCTGGCGCCGCCCGAACTCAGCGACGCCGCCTTCGTCGCCTACGGCGAGCAGAACGCCCGCTTCCACGCGCTGCTCGCCGAAGCCGCCGGCAGCACGCTGGTGCAGCGGCAGATCGAGCGCGTGGCCACGCTGCCCTTCGCCTCGCCCAACGGCTTCGTGATGCTGCGCGCCACCGGCGCCCATGCGCGGGACGCGCTGGTGGTGGCGCAGTCCCAGCACCGCGCGGTGCTCGACGCCATCGGCCGCCGTGAAGCCGCCCGGGCCGACGCGGTGGTGCAGGAGCACGCCCGCCTGGCCCATGCCAACCTGCGCGAGGCGCTGCAGAACCAGCAGCGCCTGCAACATCTGCCCGGCGCACGGCTGATCCGCCACGCCGGTCGCTGACCTTTCACCCGCCCGATCATGCGCATCTCCCAAGACTGGCAGACCGCCACCGTGCGCAGCAGCACGCCCCTGAGCCCCACCGTGCGCGAACTGCAACTGGTGCCTGACGCCGGCTGCAGCCGGCCCGCGCCGGGCAGCCATCTGCCGGTGCGCCTGACCACCGCCGATGGCCGCGTGCTGACGCGCCAGTACTCGCTGCTGGGCCGCTGCGACGACGGCCTGGCCTGGCGCATCGCCGTCAAGCGCTGCAGCCCCAGCCGCGGTGGATCGGCCGCCATGCATGCGCTGGCCGTGGGCGATGTGCTGCAGGTGCTGCCGCCGCAGAACCATTTCGAGCTGAGCGTGCGCGCGCCGCAGCACCTGCTGGTGGCCGGCGGCATCGGCATCACGCCGATCCTGGGCATGGCGCAGGCCCTGGTGGCGCGCGGTGCGGATGTGCGCCTGCTGTATGCCGTGCGCAGCGCCGACGAACGGGTCTACGCCGACACCCTGCAGGCCCTGCTGGGCGAGCGGCTGCAGACCTTTGTCAGCAGCCAGGGCCAGCGGCTGGACATCACCGCCGAGGTGGCGCGCCTGCAGCCCGATGCCCAGCTGCTGCTGTGCGGCCCGGCCGGGCTGACCCGTGCCGCCCAGGCTGCCTGGCATGCCGCCGGCCGGCCGGCGCACCGGCTGCGCTTCGAGACCTTCGGCGCCGTGGCCACCGAGGCCGAGCCGTTCTGGGTGGACCTGCCGCGCCACGGCCTGCGCTTCCAGGTGGCGGCCGACCAGACCCTGCTGCAGGCCCTGGACGCCAACGGCATCGCCACCCTCAGTGATTGCCAGCGCGGTGAATGCGGCCTGTGCGCCATGGATGTGCTGGACGTGCAGGGGCGCGTCGACCACCATGATGTGTTCCTCAGCCCTGCCGAGCGCGATGCCAACCGCCGCCTGTGCGCCTGCGTCTCGCGGGTGCGTGGTGCCGGTATCGTGCTGGACACGGCCTACCGCCCCGACCCGGCCTGACACCCACTTCCGCCCTCCCCAACAACCACACCCCATCGGAGACCTCGATGACCTTGCGTGCCACGCCCCCATTCCGCGCCGACCATGTCGGCAGCTTTCTGCGCCCGAAGTACCTGCTGGACGCCCGCGAGGAGTTCTTCGTCAAGAAGTCCATCAATGCGGAGCAGCTGCGCGCGGTGGAAGACAAGGCCATCGCCGAGATCGTGAAGTTCCAGCAGGACGTCGGCCTGCAGAGCATCACCGACGGCGAGTTCCGCCGCACCTACTTCCACATCGATTTCCTGGAGCAGCTGGGCGGCGTGAAGACCGACATCCCGGTGACGGTGAAGCGCGCCGACGGCACCGAGGAGCTGGCGCCGCCGGTGATCCGCGTCATCGACAAGGTGCAGCACGTCAAGGACATCCAGCGCGCCGACTTCGAATACCTGAAGAGCCAGGTCGCGGCCGGCCTGACACCCAAGGTCACCATCCCCAGCCCGACCATGCTGCACTTCCGCGGCGGCCGCGCCGGCATCAGCAAGCAGGCCTATCCCGAGCTGGACCCGGCCTTCTACGACGACGTGGCCAAGGCCTACGGCGACGAACTGCAGAGCCTGTATGACGCTGGCTGCCGCTACGTGCAGATGGACGACACCAACCTGGCCTACCTGTGCGACGAGAAGATGCGCGAGGCCGCCCGCCTGCGCGGTGACGACCCCAACGAGCTGCCGCACCGCTACGCCGGCTTCATCAACAAGGTGGTGGCCCACAAGCCGGCCGGCATGACGCTGGCCATGCACCTGTGCCGCGGCAACTTCAAGAGCACCCATGCCGCGGCCGGCAACTACGAGCCGGTGGCCGAGGCCCTGCTGTCGGAGATGAACCTCGACGCCTTCTTCCTGGAGTACGACGACGACCGGTCAGGCGACTTCCGGCCGCTGCGCTTCCTGGGCAAGGGCAAGATCGTGGTGCTGGGGCTGGTGACCACCAAGTTCGGCGAGATGGAGAGCAAGGACCTGCTCAAGCGCCGCATCGACGAAGCCGCCAAGTACGCGCCGCTGGACCAGCTGTGCCTGAGCCCGCAGTGCGGCTTCAGCAGCACGGTGCACGGCAACAACATCGCGGTGGAGGCCCAGCGCGCCAAGCTGCGGCTGGTGGTGGAGACCGCCCAGGAGGTGTGGGGCTGATCAGCACGCAGGGTGCGTGGAGCGGGTGAAGGGAATCGAACCCTCGTATGAAGCTTGGGAAGCTGCCGTTCTACCATTGAACTACACCCGCAGCGGCCTGCAGTTTAGCTGATCGGCCTGGCCGCTGCGCCTGCGCGCACCCCGGTAGTTCCCATCGTGGCGGCCGTGCGGGGCCTGCGGCATCATGGTCGGCAGACCATGAACGAACCGATCCAGCTCCTGCACATGGGCGCCGCAGCGCCCGACCTGTCCACCTCGGCCTACGGGCCCTTCGTCGTGCACGAGGTGCCGTCGCTGGATGACCTGGCGCAGGCGCTGGACAGCCAGCACTACGACGCCATCGTGCTGCACCAGAACCGACACGATGGATTGCGGCAACTGGCGCTGTGGCCCGGCCTGGCCCGGGCGGTGCTGGACGCAGCCGTGCTGGTCGTGGCGCCCGAGCCCGCCAGCGGCGAGGCCCTGCGCCTGGTGCAGCTGGGCGCGCAGGACGTGCTGCCGCCGCACGAGGCCCACCCGGCGGCGCTGGCGCGTGCCATGCGGCTGGCGGTCGAACGCAAACGGCTGGAGCGAGCGGCACGCAAGGCCTACGCCACCGACCTGGCCACCGGCTTGCCCAACCACGGCCAGCTGATGGAGCACATGAACCACCTGCTGGCCCTGCGTGAGCGCGAGCCGGCGGTGATGGCCCTGCTGGCGCTGCGCATCGAAGGCCTGGCGGCCACCGAGGCGCGCCTGGGCACCGAATCGGCCAACGTGCTGCGCCGCAAGGTGGCGGTGCGGCTGCGGTCGGGCCTGCGCGCCAGCGACGTGGTGGCCGCCGTGGGGGTGGACACCTTTGCCGTGTTGCTGGCCTGGATCGACGATGCCGGCGACGGCGAACGTGTGGCGGTGAAGCTGGCGCAATCGCTGCAGCGGCCGTTCACCGTGGCGGGGCAAGACGTGGCGGTGGCGGTGTGCGTGGGCGTGTCCCAGTACCCGCAGCATGGCAAGGATGCCGACACCCTGCTGCGCCGTGCGCTGGGCCAGGCCGTGGACGGCCGCCCCATCGGCCGCAGCGGCCTCAGCCCGCATGCAGGCGGGGCCGCTGCCGCCAACGACGACTGATCTACTTCAGCACGTCGCCCAGGCAAAGGTACTTGATCTCGATGTAGTCGTCCATGCCCTGGTGCGCGCCCTCGCGGCCCAGGCCACTCTGCTTGACGCCACCGAAGGGCACCTCGGCGGTGCTGATCAGGCCTGTGTTGATGCCGACCATGCCGTATTCCAGCGCTTCGCCCACGCGGAACACGCGGCCGATGTCGCGGCTGTAGAAGTAGCTGGCCAGGCCGAATTCGGTGTCGTTGGCCAGGGCGATGGCCTCGGCCTCGGTCTCGAAGCGGAACACCGGCGCCACCGGGCCGAAGGTTTCTTCCTTGGCGCACAGCATGTCGCCGGTCACGTCGGCCAGCACCGTGGGGGTGTAGAAGCGTTCGCCCATGCGCGTGCCGCCAGCCACCAGCCTGGCACCCTTGCCCAGGGCGTCGGCCACATGGCTCTCGACCTTGGCGATCGCCTGGTCGTCGATCATTGGGCCCTGATTCACGCCGGCCTCGAAGCCGTTGCCCACCTGGATGCCGCGGCTCTTGGCGGCCAGCTTCTCGACGAAGGCGTCGTACACGCCGGCCTGCACATAGAAGCGGTTGGCACACACGCAGGTCTGGCCGGCGTTGCGGTACTTGCTGACCATCGCGCCCTCCACCGCCGAATCCAGGTCGGCGTCGTCGAACACGATGAACGGCGCGTTGCCGCCCAGTTCCAGGCTGATCTTCTTGACCGTGGGCGCGCACTGGCGGGCCAGGATGCGGCCGACCTCGGTGCTGCCGGTGAAGGACAGGTGCCGCACCACGTCGCTGCTGCACAGCACCTGGCCCACGGCGATGCTCTGCTCGGCGTCGGCGGTGACGATGTTCAGCACGCCGGCGGGCATGCCGGCGCGCTGGGCCAGTTCGGCCACGGCCAGGGCCGACAGCGGCGTGGCTTCGGCCGGCTTGATCACCACGCTGCAGCCGGCGGCCAGCGCCGGCGCCACCTTGCGGGTGATCATCGCGATCGGGAAGTTCCAGGGCGTGATGGCCGCACACACGCCGATGGGCTGCTTGATGACGATGTAGCGCTTGTTGTTGTCGGTGGTGGGAATGGTCTCGCCGTAGACGCGTTTGGCTTCTTCGGCAAACCACTCGATGAAGCTGGCGCCGTAGGTCACCTCGCCACGCGCCTCGGCCAGCGGCTTGCCCTGCTCGGCCGTCATGATGCGGGCCAGGTCGTCGGCATGCTGGAGGATGAGGTGGAACCACTTCATCATCACTGCCGCGCGCTCCTTGGCGGTCTTGTTGCGCCACGGGCCCCAGGCCTTGTCGGCGGCGACGATGGCGTTGTGGCAGTCCACCGGGCCCAGGTTGGCCACGTCGGCCAGCTTCAGGCCGGTGGCGGGGTCGGTCACGTCGAAGCGTGCGCCTCCAGCCACCCACTCACCGCCGATCAGGGCGTCGGTCTTCAGCAGGCTGGGGTCGTTCAGCGTGGCCAGGGGAGAAGTCTTCATGTCCATGGGGCGCTCCTTCACTTGATCTCGATCTCGACGAACACCACCTCGTGGTCGGTGTTGTTGATCACGTTGTGCTCCACGCCCACTTGCCGGTTGTAGGACTGGCCCATCACCAGCGGGGCGGTGCGGTTGCCCTCGGGCGTCTCCAGCAGCAGTTCACCGTTCGTCATCGGCACCACCACGTAGTCATGGCCATGGCGGTGCCAGCCGGTCTCGGCGCCGGGCGCAAAGCGCCATTCGGTGACGATCACGCGGTTGTCGTTGATCTGCACGGTGGGCACGGCTTGGGGGCGGGTCATGGGGGTGTCCTGTCGGGGATGAGCCTGCCGCGGCGGGCAGGCCCGTGGTTCAACGTGCCGGCCAGCCGGTGCCGGCGGCCAGTGCAGCGCGGATGGCGTCGCCCTGTTCATCGATCTTGGGCGGCGGCTGGTCGGCCATCGCCCGCTGGCCGTCGAACAGCATCGGGTTCGGGATGGTGGGCATCGGCCGGTCGGCACCCACGTCGAAGCCGGCCTGCATGCCGCGCGCCACCACCTGCTTCTGGGCGAACACGCCCGGCAGCGTGAGAATGGGCGCGCAGGGCACCGCATGCGGCTCCAGCAGGTCGATCCAGCCTTGCGTGGTGCGGGTCAGCATCCAGTCGGCGATCTGCGGGATCAGGCTTTCGCGGTTCGCGAGGCGGGCCGAGTTGGTGGTGTAGCGCGCATCGGCCGCCACGTCGGCATGGCCAGCCAATTCGCAGAAGCGGGCGAACTGGCCGTCGTTGCCCACCGCCAGCACGATGTGGCCGTCTTGCGTGGTGAACACCTGGTAGGGCACCACGTTGAGGTGGGCGTTGCCCATGCGCTGCGGAATGATGCCGCCCACCAGGTGGTTGCTGGCCTGGTTGGCCAGCATGGCCACCTGCACGTCCAGCAGCGCAGCGTCGATGTGGCGGCCCTTGCCGGTGCGGCCCCGTTCGATCAGCGCGGCCAAGATGGCGGTGGTGGCATACACGCCGGTGAACAGGTCGGCCACCGCCACGCCCACCTTCTGGGGCTGGCTGCCGGGCGTGCCTTCCTTCTCGCCGGTCACGCTCATCAGCCCGCCGGTGGCCTGGATGGCGAAGTCGTAGCCGGCGGCGGTGGCCATCGGCCCGGTCTGGCCGTAGCCGGTGACCGAGCAGTACACCACCCGCGGGTTCAGCTTCGACAGGCTGGCGTAGTCGAGCCCGTACTTGGTCAGCTGGCCGACTTTGTAGTTTTCGAGCACCACGTCGGCCTCGGCGGCCAGCTGGCGCACCAGGTTCGCGCCTTCGTCATGGGCGATGTCGATGGCGATCGACCGCTTGCCGCGGTTGGCGCTGAGGTAATACGCCGACATGCGGTCGGCCGGGTCGCCCCACCAGGGCGGGCCCCAGGTGCGGGTGTCGTCGCCGCCGCCTGGGCGTTCGACCTTGATCACATCCGCGCCATAGTCGGCCAGGATCTGGCCCGACCAGGGGCCGGCCAGCACGCGGGACAGGTCCAGCACCCGAATTCCATCCAGCAGTTTCAATCCGCTCACGCTCTCTCCAGGAAACAGGTCAAACCAAGCGGACGCCGTGGAGCCGGCTTTGCCGGGCCACTGGCGTCGCCCCCCTGGGGGGGAGCGCCGCAGGCGCTTCGGGGGGGGTCAATTGAAGGCGGGGATGCCGGTGATGGCGCGGCCCAGGATCAGCGCGTGCACGTCGTGCGTGCCCTCGTAGGTGTTGACCACCTCCAGGTTCACCATGTGGCGCACCACACCGTATTCGTCGCTGATGCCGTTGCCGCCCAGCATGTCGCGCGCCATGCGGGCGATGTCCAGCGCCTTGCCGCAGTTGTTGCGCTTGAGGATGCTGGTCACCTCGACGCTGGCGGTGCCGGCGTCCTTCATGCGGCCCAGTTGCAGCACGCCTTGCAGGCCGAGTGCGATCTCGGTCTGCATGTCGGCCAGCTTCTTCTGGATCAGCTGGTTGGCGGCCAGCGGGCGGCCGAACTGCTGGCGGTCCATCACGTACTGGCGGGCGCGGTGGAAGCAATCCTCGGCCGCGCCCATGGCGCCCCAGGCGATGCCGTAGCGGGCGCTGTTCAGACAGGTGAACGGGCCCTTCAGGCCGCGCACCTCGGGGAAGGCGTCTTCCTCGGGGCAGAACACGTTGTCCATCACGATCTCGCCGGTGATGCTGGCGCGCAGGCCCACCTTGCTGTGGATGGCCGGAGCGCTCAGGCCCTTGGCCCCCTTGTTCAGGATGAAGCCGCGGATCTTGCCGCCGTCGTCCTTGGCCCAGACCACGAACACGTCGGCGAACGGCGAGTTGCTGATCCACATCTTGCTGCCAGTCAGGCTGTAGCCGCCGTCCACCTTCTTGGCGCGGGTGACCATGCTGCCGGGGTCCGATCCGTGGTTGGGCTCGGTCAGGCCGAAGCAGCCCACCCATTCACCGCAGGCCAGCTTGGGCAGGTACTTCTGCTTCTGCGCCTCGGTGCCGAACTCGTTGATCGGCACCATCACCAGGCTGCTCTGCACGCTCATCATGCTGCGGTAGCCGGAGTCCACCCGCTCCACCTCGCGCGCCACCAGGCCGTAACAGACGTAGTTCAGGCCCGATCCGCCGTACTCGGTGGGGATGGTCGGGCCCAGCAGGCCGAGCTCGCCCATCTCGTTGAAGATGTTGCGGTCAGTCTTCTCGTGGCGGAAGGCCTCCAGCACCCGGGGGGCCAGCCGCTCCTGGCAGTAGGCGTGGGCCGCGTCACGCACCGCGCGTTCGTCGTCGGTGAGTTGGGCGTCGAGGTTCAGCGGGTCTTCCCAGCTGTAGGTGGCGTGGCTGGCCATGGGGCGGGCTCCTGGGGGATGGGGCGAAACACGCACGATAACAACTCTGCCCGCCTGCCGGCTGCCGCGTCGACGACAGGGCCCCCCGTCGGACAGGCCAAGCCGGGGCAGCTCCGCTAGAATTTGGTTGATTCAACCAATTTCGGGGCCTGCCGTGGAATCCATCGGCCTGTTCGAAGCCAAGACCCATCTGTCGGAGCTGATCGCCCGCGCCGAGCGTGGCGAGGAGGTGATCATCACCCGCCACAACAAGCCGGTGGCCAAGCTGGTGCCCATCGGCCGCGCCGGGGTCGACAGCACCCATCGCCGCCAGGCCGCGCTGGCCGCGTTGCAGGACTTCGATCCGATCGACGTGCCGGGCGTGGACTTGGCTGAGCTGATCAGCACCGGACGCCGCTGATCCACAGCCGATGGCGCTGCCCACCCGAGCCGACGAACCTGCACCCGACCTGGTGGTGCTGGATGCGTCCTTCGTGCTGCGCTATGTGCTGCACACCAACGCCCCGCGCCCGCACCCGGGCGGCCTGGCATTGCTGCAGGGCTGCGAGCTGATCGTGCCGGCACTTTGGAATGCCGAGGTGGCCAATGCCCTGGTGCAGGCTGAGCGCCGTGCCGCCGTACCTGCGCAGCGCATCGGCGCGGCGCTGGCCACCATCCTGGCGCTGGAGCCCGCAGTCGATGCCCAGCCGGTGGACGTGGCGCGCAACCTCGAGTGCGCCCGCGCCCACGGCCTGTCGGCCTATGACAGCCTGTACATCGAATTGGCGCTGCGCCGACGCGCGGCGCTGGCCACCTACGATGCCGCGATGATCGCGGCCGCACCCCGCGCCGGCATCCGCCTGTTTCCGTTCCCCCAGGGCCTGACGGCCTGATCCCATCGAGTCAAGAGGCCCTGCCCATGAAAGCCGCCGAGATCCGCTCCACCTTCCTGCACTTCTTCGAGAGCAAGGGCCACACCATCGTGGCCAGCTCGCCGGTGATCCCGGGCGACGACCCGACGCTGCTGTTCACCAACGCCGGCATGAACCAGTTCAAGGACGTGTTCCTGGGCTTCGACAAGCGGCCCTACAGCCGCGCCACCACCAGCCAGAAGTGCATCCGCGCCGGCGGCAAGCACAACGACCTGGACAACGTCGGCTACACCGCGCGGCACCACACGTTCTTCGAGATGCTGGGCAACTTCAGCTTCGGTGACTACTTCAAGCAGGACGCCATCCGCTACGCCTGGGAGCTGCTGACCGAGCACTTCAAGCTGCCGAAGGACAAGCTCTGGGTCACCGTCTACGCCGAGGACGACGAGGCCTACGAGATCTGGAACAAGGGGGTGGGCGTGCCTGCCGAGCGCATCGTGCGCATCGGCGACAACAAGGGCGGCCGCTACATGTCCGACAACTTCTGGATGATGGGCGATACCGGCCCCTGCGGCCCGTGCACCGAGATCTTCTACGACCACGGCCCTGACGTGGCCGGCGGCCCCCCGGGCAGCCCCAATGAAGACGGCGACCGCTACATCGAGATCTGGAACAACGTCTTCATGCAGTTCAACCGCACCGAAGACGGCGTGATGCACCCGCTGCCCAAGCCCAGTGTGGACACCGGCATGGGCCTGGAGCGCCTGGCTGCGGTGCTGCAGCATGTGCACAGCAATTACGAGATCGACCTGTTCGCCCACCTGCTGCAGGCGGCCAAGGCCGCAGTGGAGGCCGCTGGCGGTGTCGACGTCGACCCGCAGAGCCCCAGCCTGAAGGTGATTGCCGACCACATCCGCGCCTGCGCCTTCACCGTGACCGACGGCGTCATCCCCGGCAATGAAGGCCGCGGCTACGTGCTGCGCCGCATCGCCCGCCGCGCCATCCGCCACGGCTACAAGCTGGGCGCGCGCAAGCCCTTCTTCCACACCCTGGTGGCCGCGCTGGATGCGGTGATGGGCGAGGCCTACCCCGAGCTGCGCCGCGGCGCCGAGCGCACCACCGCCGTGCTGAAGGCCGAGGAGGAGCGCTTCTTCCAGACCATCCAGCACGGCATGGAGATCCTGGAAGCGGCGCTGGCAGGCGGCACGCAGCAGATCGACGGCGACACCGCCTTCAAGCTGCACGACACCTTCGGCTTCCCGGTCGACCTGACCGGCGATGTCTGCCGCGAGCGCGGCCTCACCGTGGACGAAGCCGGCTTCAATGCCGCGATGAACCGCCAGCGTGAGCAGGCCCGTGCCAGCGCCAAGTTCAAGATGGCCGCCGGCCTGGCCTACGAGGGCACGCCCACCACCTTCCACGGCTATGAGCATCTGGTGTGCGAGACGAGCAAGGTGACCGCGCTGTACGTGGATGGCGCCGCCGTGGCCAGCGTGAAGGCCGGTGACGACTGCGTGATCGTGCTCGACCACACGCCGTTCTATGCCGAAAGCGGCGGCCAGGCCGGCGACGCAGGCGAGCTGCGCAACGCCGTCGCCCGGGTGCTGGTGGAAGACACCACCAAGATCCAGGCCGACGTGTTCGGCCACCAGGGCCGGGTGGTCGAAGGCACGATCGCCGTGGGCGACAGCCTGGCCGCCAAGGTCAATGCCGAGCAGCGCGCCAAGACGGTGCGCAACCACAGCGCCACCCACCTGATGCACAAGGCCCTGCGCGAGGTGCTGGGCAGCCATGTGCAGCAGAAGGGCAGCCTGGTCAACGCCGAGCGCACCCGCTTCGACTTCGCCCACAACGCGCCGGTGACCGACGAGCAGATCCGCCGCGTCGAGGCCATCGTCAATGCCGAGATCCTGGCCAACGCCGGCGCCACCGCCCAGGTGATGGCGCTGGACGATGCGCAGAAGAGCGGCGCGATGATGCTGTTCGGCGAGAAGTACGGCGACACGGTGCGCGTGCTCAGCATCGGCAGCAGCAAGGAGCTGTGCGGCGGCACGCACGTCAAGGCCACCGGCGACATCGGCCTGTTCAAGATCGTGGCCGAGAGCGGCGTGGCCGCCGGCATCCGCCGGGTGGAAGCGGTGACTGGCGACAACGCGCTTGCCTACTTGCAGTCGCTGGAAGACACCGTTGGCCAGGTGGCCGGCGCGCTGAAGGCCACGCCGTCCGAGCTGCCTGCCCGCCTGGGCGCTGTGCTCGAACAGGTGCGCGCGCTGGAGAAGGAAATCGCCGCGCTCAAGGGCAAGCTGGCCAGCGCCCAGGGCGACGAGCTGCTGGCCCAGGCGGTCGACATCAAGGGCCTGAAGGTGCTGGCCGCCGTGCTGCAAGGCGCCGACGCCAAGACCCTGCGCGACACGCTGGACAAGCTGAAGGACAAGCTCAAGACCGCGGCCATCGTGCTGGCGGTGGTCGAGGGTGGCAAGGTGCAGCTGGCGGCGGGTGTCACGGCCGATGTCCTGGCCAACCCCGCGGCCAAGGTCAAGGCTGGCGAGCTGGTGAACTTCGTCGCCCAGCAGGTGGGCGGCAAGGGCGGCGGCAAGCCCGACATGGCCATGGCCGGCGGCACCGACCCGTCGCGCCTGGCCGAGGCATTGGCCGGCGTGGCCGGCTGGGTGGGCGAGCGGGTCTGATCCCGGGCCGGGCGGGCCGCCCGGCGTGGCGGGTCAGGCCAGTCCGCGCCCCAGCAGCTCCGCCACCAGGCCGGTGAGCCCGCCGG
>JAGOBT010000513.1 GCA_017999135.1 Burkholderiaceae bacterium | reverse complement strand
ACGTCCAGGTCGGGCAGTTCCTTGCTGGCGAATTCACTGGCGGAATAGACCGAGGCGCCGGCTTCGCTGACCACCACCTTGTCGATCTTGAAGTCTGTTGCAACTGCCTGCACGCGCTTGATCAGGTCACCGGCCAGCTTGTCGGTCTCCCGGCTGGCCGTGCCGTTGCCGATGGCGACCAGGTTGACGCCGTGCTGGGCCACCAGCTTGCCCAGGGCATGCAGGCTGCCGTCCCAGTCATTGCGTGGCTCATGCGGGTAGATGGTGTGGGTGGCCAGCACCTTGCCGGTGTCGCTGACCACCGCCACCTTCACGCCGGTGCGGATGCCGGGGTCCAGCCCCATCACCACCCGCTTGCCGGCGGGGGCGGCCAGCAACAGATCGCGCAGGTTCTCGGCAAACACCTTGATCGCGGTGGCCTCGGCCGCTTCACGCAGGCGGGTGAACAGGTCGCGCTCCAGACTGAGGCTCAGCTTGACCTTACAGGTCCAGGCCACGGTCTTGCGGATCAGGTCGTCACAGGGCCGCTTGGCGTGGCGCCAGCCCAGGTGGTGGGCGATGCGGCCCTCCGCCAAGCTCGGTTGACCAGGAATGATCTCTTCGTCGATCACCAGCTTGGCGTCCAGGATCTCCAGCGTGCGACCGCGGAACACCGCCAGCGCCCGGTGGCTGGGCACGGTGCGGATTGGCTCGTCGTAGTCGAAGTAGTCGCGGAACTTGGCGTGGTCGGCGTGGTTCGGGTCCTTGCCGTCGGCCAGCTTGCTGCGCAGCAGGCCATCGGCCCACAGCCATTCACGCAGCGGGCCCACCAGCGCGGCGTCGTCGGCCCAGCGCTCGCTGAGCAGGTCGCGCACGCCGTCAAGCACCGCGAAGCTGTCGGCAAAGCCGGCGTCGGAGTTCAGAAACGCGGCGGCCTCGGTGTGCGGGTCCAGCGTGGGGTCGGCGAACAGCCGGTCGGCCAGCGGTTCCAGGCCGGCCTCGCGGGCGATCAGGCCCTTGGTGCGGCGCTTCTGCTTGAAGGGCGCGTAGAGGTCTTCCAGCTCCTGCTTGGTGGGCGCGGCGTTGATGGCGGCGCGCAGCTCGGGCGTGAGCTTGCCCTGCTCGTCGATGCTCTTGAGCACCGCGGCGCGGCGGTCTTCCAGCTCGCGCAGGTAGGCCAGGCGGGCCTCCAGTTCACGCAGCTGGATGTCGTCAAGGCCCTCGGTGGCCTCCTTGCGGTAGCGAGCGATGAACGGCACGGTGGCGCCGCCGTCGAGCAGGTCCACCGCGGTCTTCACCTGGCGTGGCGCGACCTTCAGCTCGGCCGCAATCTGCAGAAGAATCTTGTCCAAAACCATGGCCCGGGCGGGCCCTCTCTCGGCAAAGCGGGCGAGTGTGCCACAGGGGTCTGTGCCGGCTGACGGCCCCTTGGTGTTGCATCAAGGGGCGCACTGGCGACCGGCCGCAGAATGGGCGTCGGCCATCGAATGCCGCCCCACCATGACCACTGCCCTGCCACACCCCGCCCTGTTGCGCCGCCGCCTGCTGGGCCGGGCCCTGATGCTGCCGCTGGCGCCACTGCTGGCACTGACCGGCTGCGCCAGCACCTGGCCCGAGGTGCCGGCCGGCCCGGGGTCGACCAGCGCCCGGGCGCGGCTGCGCGAGGCGGCCGACGCCCACGGCCTGACCGCCTGGCGGCAGCTGCGCGATGTGAACCTCGGCTTCGACCACCTGCCCTGGCCAGCTGCCCTGGGCCTGCAGCCCGGCGGCCCGGCGCAGATGCGGCTGCTGCCGGCCACCGGCGCTGCGGCGCTGCATGCCGACACCCCCGACCCTGGCGCCACGCCGTTGGCAGCCGCCCTGCATCGTCTGCTGCTGCTGGGCCCGATGGCGCTGGCCGACTTCGACGGCGTGGTGAATTGGGCCGAGCCGGTGACACTGGACGGCCGGCGCTGCGACCACATCCACCTGCCGGTGGCCCCGGGCCTGGGCGGCATGGTGGCCGACCGCCTGTCGCTGTTCATCGACCGCGACCAGCTGTGGCTGCGGCGGCTGCAGGTGTCGCTGACGGGCCTGGACCGCGCCGCCATTGCCACGGTCGACCTGGCCGGTCACCGCCGCCTGCACAGCGTGGTGTGGCCGCTGCGCTTTGCCACGGCGGGTGGCAGTGCGCTGCCGGGCAGCCCGCGGCCGCTGGCCTGGCAAGTCACCGGCCTGGACGTCGACCGCGGCTACCCGGCCGATGCGCTGCGGGCCTGGCCCTGGGCCGGCCGCGCGGCCGCGCCGGCGCAGCCGCTGCCACCTGGCTGACGGCAGCCGCCGGCCGGTCAGGCTGCCGCGTCTTTCTTGATCTGAAAACCGAAGCGCGGAAAGTGCACCTGCACCGTACCGGCGCGTGCATCGCTGCGGCGCAGGGTGACAGACGACGGCGTCAGCCCCACCAGCGTGCCGGCGACCGGGTCGGCGCCGTAGTCGGTGGCGAACACGGTGACGGCCTGGCCCGCTTCGAAGCCCAGGCCGGGCTGCACCAACACCGGGGCATGCACACCAGCGGCCGCCGCGATGGCCACTGCCTCGCCGGAGTCCAGCGGCGTGTGGCTGCCATGGCCGATGGCCAGCAGCCGCTCCAGCCAGGCGCTGACGGCCGCAAACTCGGCCAGCAGGTGCGCCACCGGCTGGGCCAGGCGGATGAACCACAGGCAGTGGCCCACCGAGAAGTCGGCAATGCACGGCGCGGCGCCGAACAGCCAGGGCCCGCCGGCAGCCAGTTGCGCGTCCAGCGCCGCCAGGTGGGCGCGCAGCTGCACCGTGCCGTCGGCCAGCGTGGGCCGCGTCGCGCTGCCGCGCATGGCGGCGCGGTCGGTGGCAAAGGTCTTCAGCGTCTCGGGGCTGGGGTTGCCCAGGATGGCCTGGATGCCGCCCGGCTGCATGGCCCACACCACGGCGGCCTGGAACAGCGTGGCATCGGCCCACTGCGCCAGCGGCACGGCCAGCGGCGCCTGCGCGGGGTACAGCGTGGGCTTGGGCTGCAGCTCGTCCAGCACGCGGGCGATCAGCGCGGTGTCGCAGTAGATGTCAGCGCCGATCTGCAGCACCGGCGTCTTGCGGTAGCCGCCGGTCAGCGCGGTGACATCGGGCTTGGGCATCACTGGCGGGATGTGCACCGACCGCCAGGCCAGGCCCTTGTGGCCGAGGATCAGGCGCA
>JAGOBT010000512.1 GCA_017999135.1 Burkholderiaceae bacterium | reverse complement strand
CGCGCCAGCTGGCCGGCCTGGTCCTTCAGGCTCTCGGCCGCGGCGGCCGATTGCTCCACCAGCGCGGCGTTCTGCTGCGTCATGCCGTCGAGCTCACCCACCGAGGTGTTCACCTGGCCGATGCCGTTGCGCTGCTCCTGGTTGGCGGCGCTGATCTCGCCGATCACGTCGGACACGCGGCGGATGCCCACCACGATCTCGTCCATCATCGTGCCGGCCTGCTGCACCAGCGCGCTGCCCGATTCCACCTTCTCGACGCTGGCGCCGATCAGGCCCTTGATCTCGCGCGCGGCGGCGGCGCTGCGCTGGGCCAGGCTGCGCACCTCGCTGGCCACCACCGCAAAGCCGCGGCCTTGTTCACCGGCGCGGGCGGCTTCGACTGCCGCGTTCAGCGCCAGGATGTTGGTCTGGAAGGCGATGCCGTCGATGGTGCCGATGATGTCGGCGATCTTGCGGCTGCTGGCGCTGATGTCGCCCATGTTGGCCACCACCTGCTGCACCACGCTGCCGCCGCGCTGCACTGCCTGCACGGCCGACTGCGCCAGCTGGTTGGCGGTGGACGCCGATTCGGCGCTCTGCTGCACCGTGCCGGTGAGCTGGGCCATGGCGCTGGCGGTGTGCTGCAGGCTGCTGGCCGTCTGCTCGGTGCGCTGGCTCAGGTCGACGCTGCCATTGGCGACCTCGCCCGAGGCCAGCGCGATGCCGCTGGCCGTCTGGCTGACGGACACCAGCGCGGCATTGAGCCGCAGCACCGCGCTGCGCAGTGCCTGGCCCTGCGGCGTGTGCACCGGCAGCTGGTCGACGTCCAGCGCCAGGGAGGCGCCGCTGCCCATGTGGCCGACGATGGCCTCCACTTCGTGGGCGGCATCGGCGCCGCGGCGCATCAGCACCGCCATGTAGATCTCGAAGCCGGTCTGCACCACCACATAGCCGGCGTGGGCCAGGATGCGGGTGAAGTCGGGCTCGGTGAGGCAGTACACGCCGGCACCGCTGGCCTGCAGCCGGTCGAACACCACATGGTGCACGGCGATCAGCCCGGCCGCGGCCACGATGGGCCGCCAGTCGCGGTAGACCAGCAGCACGCCCAGCGTGACGAACACGCCGAAGTGCAGTTCGGGCGTGCCGCGCCCCAGCTGGATGTGCAGCGCGGTCATCGCCATCAGGCAGCAGCCCAGCACCAGGCGCGACAGCAGCGTGCCGGCGGCCAGCGTGCCGGCGGCCGCGCCCAGCGCCAGCAGCAGGCCGCCCACGGCCAGTGCGGTGCCCATCTGCGCGTACTGCTGGCCCAGCGCCAGGGCGATCAGGCCGCTGACGGTCAGGGCCGCCAGCATCAGGCGGTCGGCGGTTCTGGACAGGGAGCTGGCTGCGGGCTGGTTGCTGGTTTGCATGGAGGCCTCATGACATGGGTCTGCCCGGCATCGGGTGCCCAGGCGTGCGGCGGCCCGGCCAGGGACAGCAGGCACCCGGCGAGGAACGTGTGCCCGGTGATCGGCGCCGGCCTGCAAGGCTTGAGCGGCCCGGCCGCCGCTACGCCCGCGGGCGTACCATCCTGCACGACTTGACCGATCGCAAGGAGCGCAGCATGAAGGCAGTGTGGAACGGCGTGGTGATCGCCGAGAGCGACGACACCGTGGTGGTGGAAGGCAACCACTACTTCCCGGAATCCGCCGTGCAGCGCAATTACCTGGTGCACAGCAACCACCGCACGTCGTGCGCCTGGAAGGGCCAGGCCCGGTACCACAGCCTGCTGGTCAACGGCGACCTGAACCCGGACGCGGTCTGGTACTACCCCGAGCCCAGCGAGGCCGCGGCCGAGATCAAGGGCCGCATGGCCTTCTGGAAGGGTGTGCAGGTCATCGCCTGAGGGGCACGCCGCAGCCCGTCAGGCGAGCCGCCCGGCCTGGAAGTCTTCCACCGCGGTGATCAGCTCGTCGCGGGTGTTCATCACGAACGGGCCGTACTGCGCGATGGGTTCGCCCAGCGGCGCGCCGGCGATCAGCAGCGCGCGTGCCGGCGCCTCACCGGCCTGCAGCAGCACGCCGTCGGCGGCGGCGTCCTGCGCCAGCACGGCCATGCGCTGGGCCGGCACGGCGGTCTGGCCCACCGTCACCGTGCCGCGGTACACGTAGACGAAGGCGTTGTGCCCGGCCGGCAGCGGCTGTTCCAGCCGCGCGCCGGGGTCCAGGTGGATGTCCAGGTACAGCGGCTCGGTGCGTGGCCGCTGCACCGCGCCGGCCACGCCATGGCTGCTGCCGGCGATCACCCGCACGCGCAGACCGGGCGCGGTGTGCTCGGGGATCTGCGCCGACGGGATGTCGCGGTAGGCCGGCTGCTGCATCTTGTCGGCGCTGTGCAGGTTGAGCCACAGCTGGAAGCCTTCCATCACGCCCTCGGTCTGCTCAGGCAGCTCGCTGTGGATGACGCCGCGGCCGGCGGTCATCCACTGCACGGCGCCGTCTTCCAGCAGGCCTTGATTGCCGGCCGAATCACGGTGGCGCATGCGGCCGGCCAGCATGTAGGTGATGGTCTCGAAGCCGCGGTGCGGGTGGTCGGGGAAGCCGGCGATGTAGTCGCCCGGCTGGTCGGAACCGAAGGCGTCGAGCATCAGGAACGGGTCGAGCCGGCGCTGCAGCGGCTGGGTCAGCACGCGGGTGAGCTTGACGCCGGCGCCGTCGCTGGTGGGCTGGCCGGCCACCAGCCGCTCGACGCGGCGCGGGTGGGTGACCGGGGCGGTGGTGGGGGTGCGGATGGTGTCCATGGCGTGATGGTGGCATGCCTCCGCCAGGCCCGGCAGCCAGCGGATTTGAACGCCGCATTCGAATCCGGGGCCTTGCAGCGCTAGGCTTGCGGCCATGCCTGACCCTGCACCGCCGCCGCCGACCATCGGCGCCGCCCACCACCGCCGCCTGCGTGCGGTGTGGCATTCGGCCGGCTGGCCCTACCAGGACCTGCTGGAGGTGGAGCTGCTGACCGCCGGCCTGCTGCAGCGCCAGCAGGACGCCCACGGCCGCGAGACGGTGCGCGTGACCGACACCGGCCTGCAGCTGCTGCAGCAGACGCTGATGAAGAACCGCGCCGCGCGCGACGACCACGAGCAGCTGGTGGCCCAGGTGGCCCGCGCCATGCAGCGCGCCGGCCGGGTGGTGTGGCGCGGGCTGAGCCTGCGCGCGCGGGTGGGCGGCGACGGCGGC
>JAGOBT010000510.1 GCA_017999135.1 Burkholderiaceae bacterium | reverse complement strand
GCAGCGTGGCGGCCATGCCGCTGGCCTGCAGATCGCCCAAGACGCGGCGCAGCTCGGGGCCGTGGAAGTGGGTGCCGCGGGCCGTGGGGTGGTCGCCCAGAAACTCGGCCAGGCGGGTGATGTTCAGAGGCGCCTGCAGGAAGCACAGCGCGTCGAACACGGTCTGTGCATCAGAGGACAGCGTGGCGTCGAAGAGATCGGGCATGGTTGGCCGGCAGTGTAGAAGGGCGCTGCCAGTCCTTGCTGCGCTAGACTTCGCGCCAGGCGAAGGCTCTGTTCATGTTTTCCGTGCTGACGGTGAGCAGCCTTCGCGCATCATCAGGGTGTGGCACCAGCCGGCCCAGGCCCGACCCGGGCCGACCCCGGCGCTCCCGCCCACGCCCACCGGTGTGAGGCGGCGGCGCTGCCGGCCGGTGTCACACCCCGCCATGCCCCGCCATGCGTTTTGACCTGATCACCCTGAACCTCGTGCTGGCCATCGCCGACACCCGCAGCATCACCCGCGGCGCCGCGCACGAGCACCTGGCGCTGGCGGCCGCCAGCAAGCGCCTGTCCGATCTGGAAAGCCGCTTGGGCGTGGTGCTGTTTGAGCGCCGCGCCCGCGGCGTCGACCTGACCGAGGCTGGCCGCGCGCTGGTGCGCCACATCCGGTCGCTCAACGCCAGCCTGCATGCGCTGGAGAGCGAGGTGGTGGAGTTCTCGCGTGGCATCAAGGGCCATCTGCGCATCGCCGCCAACGCCAGCGCCATCACCGAATGCCTGCCGGCCGACCTGGCCGCCTTCAGCCAGGCCCACCCCGGCATCCGCATCAGCCTGGAAGACCTGACCAGCGCCGAGGTGCAGGCGGCCGTGGCCGAGGGCCGGGCCGATGTCGGCATCTTCGTGCCGCCGCAGCACGACGGCCGGCTGAGCAGCCACCACTACCGGGACGGCGAACTGGCAGTGCTGGTGCCGCGTGACCATGTGCTGGCGCGCCGCGCGCCATCCGCAGGCGGCGCGCCGCCCGGCGTGCCGTTCGACGCACTGCTCGACTTCGACATCGTCGGCCTGCACCTGGGCGCCGCCGTGCATGAGCAGATGCGCGAGCGCGCCCAGGCCCTGGGCCGCACGCTGAACGTGCGGTTGCAGGTGCGCGGCTTCGACGCCATCGCCCAGCTGGTGGAAGCCGGCCTGGGCGTGGCGGTGCTGCCGGCCGTGGTGGCGCAGCGCTTTGCCCGCATCTTCGCGGTGCAGCCGCTGGTGCTGCTGGAAGACTGGGCCAGGCGCCCCTACCTGCTGGCGGTGCGCACCCAGGAGGTGCTGCCGGCGGTGGTGCAGCGCTTTGTCGAATCCCTGTGTCCAGCATCCGTGCCCGACACCCCCGCGCCGGCCGCCGCCGCGCCACAATCACACCCCCGCCCGAGGACGCCATGACCGCTGCACGCACGCTCTATGACAAGCTCTGGGACGACCATGTCGTCCACACCGAGGACGACGGCACCGCCACCCTCTACATCGACCGCCACCTGGTGCACGAGGTGACCAGCCCGCAGGCCTTCGAGGGCCTGCGCCTGGCAGGCCGCAAGGTGTGGCGTGTCAGCTCCATCGTGGCCACCGCCGACCACAACACCCCCACCACCGGCTGGGAGCGTGGCTACGACGGCATCACCGACCCCACCAGCAAGCAGCAGGTGGTGACGCTGGACGCCAACATCGCCGCCTTCGGCGCGGCGGCCTACTTCCCGTTCCTGGACAAGCGCCAGGGCATCGTGCACGTCATCGGCCCGGAGCAGGGCGCCACCCTGCCGGGCATGACGGTGGTGTGCGGCGACAGCCACACCAGCACCCACGGCGCCTTCGGCGCGCTGGCCCACGGCATCGGCACCAGCGAGGTCGAGCATGTGCTGGCCACCCAGACCCTGCTGGCCAAGAAGGCCAAGAACATGCTGGTGAAGGTGGAAGGCACGCTCACCAAAGGCCTGACGGCCAAGGACATCGTGCTGGCCATCATCGGCAAGATCGGCACCGCCGGCGGCACCGGCTACACCATCGAGTTCGGCGGCAGCGCCATCCGTGCGCTCAGCATGGAAGGCCGCATGACGGTGTGCAACATGGCCATCGAGGCCGGCGCCCGCGCCGGCCTGGTGGGTGTGGACGAAACCACCATCAACTACGTCAAGGGCCGGCCCTTCGCGCCCAAGGGCGTGGAGTTCGACCACGCCGCGGCGCTGTGGCGCACGCTGCGCAGCGACGAGGGCGCGCACTTCGACGCCGTCGTCGAGATCGACGCCAGCGCCCTGAAGCCGCAGGTCACCTGGGGCACCAGCCCCGAGATGGTGCTGTCCATCGACGACCGCGTGCCCGACCCCGACAAGGAGCGCGACGACGTCAAGCGCGGCGCCATCGAGCGGGCCCTGGTCTACATGGGCCTGGAGCCCAACAAGCCCATCGCCGACATCCGCATCGACAAGGTGTTCATCGGCAGCTGCACCAACAGCCGCATCGAGGACATGCGCGAGGCCGCGGCCGTGGTGCGCCGCATCGGTGGCAAGGTGGCGTCCAACGTCAAGCTGGCGATGGTGGTGCCCGGCTCGGGCCTGGTGAAGGCGCAGGCCGAGGCCGAGGGCCTGCACGAGGTCTTCAAGGCCGCCGGCTTCGAATGGCGCGAGCCCGGCTGCAGCATGTGCCTGGCGATGAACGCCGACCGGCTGGAGCCGGGCGAGCGCTGCGCCAGCACCAGCAACCGCAATTTCGAAGGCCGGCAGGGCAATGGTGGGCGCACCCACCTGGTCAGCCCGGCCATGGCCGCCGCCGCGGCCTTGAACGGCCACTTCGTCGACATCCGCCGCATTGCCTGAAGGAGCCGCCATGACCCGTCTGATCCTCGTCATCGCCGCCGTGCTGGCCCTGAGCGCCTGCAACACCATCAAGGGCATGGGGCAGGACATTCAAAAAGCCGGCGAGAAGATCGAAGGCGCAGCCAGAAAGTGAACTGAACACCATGCAAGCATTCACCGTGCACCAGGGCCTGGTGGCCCCGATGGACCGCGCCAACGTCGACACCGACGCCATCATCCCCAAGCAGTTCCTGAAGTCAATCGCCCGCTCGGGCTTCGGCCCCAACCTGTTCGACGAATGGCGCTACCTGGACAAGGGCGAGCCGGGGCAGGACCCGGCCACGCGCCGGCCCAACCCAGACTTCGTGCTGAACCAGCCGCGCTATG
>JAGOBT010000511.1 GCA_017999135.1 Burkholderiaceae bacterium | reverse complement strand
GATCCACGCTTCCTCTCCACGATCGGTCGCCCTCTCGCAGTTGCGCTTCACTTCGTTCGCTGTGATCAACTTACGGCGGGACTTGCACCCGCAAGAGTGCGCCCATGCTGGGCGCACAAAAAAGCGGGCCGGCACGCAGGCCGGCCCGTGAAGCACCCTGGATCACAGGGCTGCAGAGGAGGAATCGGTCGGCCCTGGCGGGCCGGGTGCATCAGGCCTGCGGCGCCACCAGCACCTGGGCGATGGCCTGCGGCGCGGCCTGCTGGCGCTGCGCCAGCTGCGCGGCATGGTCGGCATCGGCCAGGCCCATCACACCACTGAGCACGCTGGCCGTCACCAGGGCAGCCAGGCCCAGCGACAGGGCGCGTTGGGTGATCGAAGTGGTCAGGGCGCGGGGGGTGGTCATGGTGGGCTCCGTGGGGCGGGTGGGTTGTCGATGGAGTGGACTGTAGGCAGCCACCCGTTGCGGCGCACGCCCTGTGCGACCGGCCGCGCAACAGCGCGACGAAGCGCGGCTGCCGCGGATGAACGGGGCCCGCCACGGCCCTGTCATGGCCCAGTCACTGAGCGGTCATGCCTGGCACGCAAGCTGTGCGGCATGCAACCGAGGAGACCCAGCATGACCCCCATCCGCAGCGGCCTGGCCCTGGCCGCCAGCATCACCGCCACCCTGCTGGCCCTGCCGGCCGCACACGCCGCCAACTGGGCCACGCTGGACGGCGCCGCGCCGATCGTCATCGGCCACCGCGGCGCGTCGGGCTACCGGCCCGAGCACACGCTGGCCAGCTACGACCTGGCGATCAGCCAGGGTGCGAACTACATCGAACCCGACCTGGTGCTGACCAAGGACGGCGTGATGATCGCCCGCCACGAGCCCATGCTCGACGACACCACCGATGTGGCCAGCAAGTTCGGCGTTGATCGCAAAAGCACGCGCATGGTCGATGGCGTGAGCACCACCGCCTACTTCGCCCAAGACTTCACCCTGGCCGAGATCAAGACCCTGCGCGCCAGGCAATCACGCGCCGGCCGCGACATGCAGTACAACGGCCAGTTCGAGATCCCCACGCTCGACGAAGTCATTGCCCTGGCCCAGGCCAGGAGCCTGGAGACCGGCCGCACGGTCGGCATCTACCCCGAGATCAAGCATTCCACCTTCCATGCCGGTGGCTTTGGCGCCAACACCTTCGAGAACAAGCTGGTCAGCACGCTGCATGCCGCCTATGGCAATGCCGCCACCGCGCCGGTGTTCATCCAGAGCTTCGAGACCGCCAACCTGCAATACCTCAACGGCCAGACCGACATCAAGCTGGTGCAGCTGGTGGATGCCGATGACGTCCATCCCAACGGCGCAATGTCGCTGGTGGCGCCGTTCGACCGGCCTTACGACTTTGCCGCCAGCGGCGACACCCGCACCTTTGCCGACCTGCTGACCGCCCAGGGCCTGGCCTTCGTCAAGACCTATGCCGACGGCATCGGCCCCTGGAAGCCCTACCTGGTGAAGACGGTGGCCGATGGTGTCGAGCGCACCGGCGACAGCACCCTGACCATCAACGACCGCCGCGTGGACGGCAGCACCGGCGTGATCGAGGCTGCCCACGCGCAGGGCTTGCTGGTGCACACCTGGACCTTCCGCAATGACGCCAGCGGCTACGGCTTTGCCGACCCGCAGGCCGAGATGGCCTACTACATGAAGCTGGGCGTGGACGGCGTGTTCACCGACTTCCCCGACACCGGCGTGGCCGCCCTGCAGGCCGCCGCCGTGCCCGAGCCGCAGACCTGGGCGCTGCTGCTCGGCGGCGTGGCCCTGCTGGGCGGGCTGCGCCACCGGCAACAGCGCGCCGGGCGTCAATCCTGAGACAATCCAGACTCAACAAGCCGATTCACGCCCACATACACACACAACGACACCGGATTGACTAGACTTGCTGGATGCAAGCCTCATTCAATCCGGTGTCAAGTGAACAGCCCCGCTACCGCAGCGGGGCGGTGGCGCGCATGGTGCGCATCCCGGTGGCCACGCTGCGCATCTGGGAGCGCCGCTACCAGGTGGTGGGGCCGGCGCTCACGCCCAGCGGCCACCGCCTGTATTCAGGCGCAGATGTCGAGCGGCTGCTGGTCATCAAGCAGCTGGTTGACCAGGGCCACGCCATCGGCTCGCTGGCGCACCTGCCGATGGCCGGGCTGCTGGAGATTGCCGATGCCCGCGCAGTGCTGGCTGCGCCGGCCGACGCCGCGCCGCCGTTGCGCGCCCGCGCCGCGCTGATCGGCCTGGGCCTGCCGCGGCGGCTGGGCGCCATTGCGGTGCAGCGCGTGGCCACCTGGGCCGACCTGGCCGCCGCCGAGCAGGGCATGGCCGCCGCGGGTGCCGACGGCACGCCGCTGCGCGCCGAGCTGCTGGTGGCCGAAATGGCCACCCTGCAGCCGGAAAGCGCCACCCGGCTGCTGGCCTTGATGCGCCAGCTGGGCGCCGAGCAGGCGGTGGTGGTGTACGGCTTCGGGCCCGAGGCGGTGGCCGATCGGCTGCGCCGCGCCGGCTGCCGGCTGCACCGTGCACCGCTGGACGACGGCGCGCTGCGGGCGCTGGTCAGCACGCTCAGCGCCACCGCCACCGGCTTGCCGCGGGTGATGGCCACGGTGGGCGAGGCGCCAGCGCCCCTGGCTGCAGGCACCAGCGTGCCACCCCGGCGCTTCAGCGACGATGCGCTGGTGCAGCTGGCCGCCGCGTCCGGCACCATGGCCTGTGAATGCCCGCGCCACGTGGCCGAACTGGTGATGCTGCTGGCCCACTTCGAGACCTACAGCGCCGAATGCGTCAACCGCGGGCCCGACGACGCCGCGCTGCACACCCATCTGCACCGCGTGGCCGGCACCGCGCGCGCGATGTTCGAAGACGCCCTGATGCGCGTGGCCGAGGCCGAATCACTGCCGCTGCCCGGCGCCTGACGAGACGCTGGCGGACAGGCCGGCCAGCCCGCGCGGGGCCGCCGGCTGCGCTTCCTGCCGGCCCAGCGCCCCCAGCATCGGCGGCAGCTCGGCCACCAGGCGGGTGATGTCGTCCATCCGCTGCACACCGAGCTTGGCGCGCAGGGCCGCCACCTGGGTGCGCACCGTCGACAGCTTGACCTTGCGCGCCCGGGCCATGTCGCTGATGCGCACGCCGTCCAGCAGCCCGCCCAGCACCGACACCTCGGCCGGCGTCA
>JAGOBT010000509.1 GCA_017999135.1 Burkholderiaceae bacterium | reverse complement strand
ATGGCCTGGCGGCGCGGCCGTTCCGGCTGGACCACATCGACCAGACGCTGCAGCGGCTGCTGGGCATCACCACGCGCTGGACCCAGCCGGCGCAGGACGTGCTGGCGCCGGACTACCAGCCGCCGGCCCGGGTGGCGCCGGCGCTGCCGCAGCGCTGAGCGGTCCAACAGCGCGAGCCACAGCCCCGGTCAGCGCAGCGTCACCACCGCATCCATCGTCAGCCAGCCGGCGTGGTCTTGCGCCCACAGGCGGATGGTCTTGCCATCAGCCTCGGGTTGGCCGTTCACCTGCATCGGCACGCCATCAAAGGTGGGCCGCACCGCGCGGAAGCGGAACGCGGCCACGTCGGCCCCGGGTCGATGGCGGCGCAGCAGGTCCATCAGCAGGGTGGCGATCAGCGGCCCATGTACCACCAGGCCGGGGTAGCCTTCCACCCCGGTGACGTAGGGCCGGTCGTAGTGGATGCGGTGGCCGTTGAAGGTGAGCGCGCTGTAGCGGAACAGCAGCAGCGGGTCAGGCAGCCAGGTGTGCTGCCAGGCCGCGCCGGTGGGCGCTGCTGTGGGGGGCGGGTCCACGTCGCCAGGCTGCCGGGCTTCGCGGTAGACGATGTCGTGGAACTCGGTCAATGCCGGCTCTACCGCGCCCGCGCAGTGCAGCGTGTGCTGCACCTTCACGAACACCAGGCGGCCGCTGCGGCCGTCCTTCACGGTGACATCGGCAATGCGTGACTGGCGCTGCACCACGTCGCCCACCCGGATCGGATGGTGGAACTGCATCTGGCTGCCGGCCCACATGCGGCGCGGCAGCGGCACCGGCGGCAGGAAGCCACCCTTGGTGGGGTGGCCGTCTTCACCGGCCTCGCTGTGCCGGTAGGTGGGCAGGAAGTACAGCCAGTGCCACAGGCAGGGCAGCGCCGTGCTGGCATCCACCGCCATCGGCGCGTGGTCCAGCGTGGCCTGCATGGCCACCACCGGCGTGGGGCCAATGGTGTCGTGCAGCGTCTCGCTGCGACCGATCCAGTCGCGCAGGTGGGACAGGTCGGCCGGAGCCGGGGCGGGTGGGGGTGTGGTGGCAGAAGACATGCCGCCGATTCTGGCCCGCAGCGCCCGGCGCCGGTGTCACGCAGCGGCCAGTGTCAATCGTGCCCGCGGCCGTGGCCCTTGCCGTGGCCGCGGCGGTCGTCACCGCGGTCATGGCGGTCATCATGGCCGCCGCGGCGGTCGTCCCAGCGGTCGTCACGGTCGCCACGGCGGGGCATCGGGCGCACCACATGGTCCTGGTACCAGCGCTCCTGCACGAAGTACACCGGTGTGCCGCAGGCGCCGTAGGCACGGCAGTGCTTGCGCCAGTTCTGGCGGTGGCCGGGCGGCACGCGCAGGTAGATCGGCGCCGGGCGCACCTGCTGCTGCACCACCAGCACCGGCCGCTGCACGATCAACTGCGGCTGCGGAAAGCGGCCGATGTCGATGCGGCCGTACACGCCGGGCTGGTTGATGCCGATCGACACGCCCACGTCGACATCGGCGGCCTGGGCGGTGGCGGCGGCCAGCAGCAGGCCGGCCAGGGCGGGCCCGCGCAGCCAGCGGGCAGGGTTGCAACGGTTCAAGTGGGGCTCCTTCTGACACGCGACGGCGCGCCTGTCTCCATTGAACGCGGGCGCAACCGCCGGCGCTGGCGTCCAGGCGCGCAACGGCAGGTCGGACAGCGGCGCGCCGGCGTGTCGGCGTTGTCCGACACGCCGCGCCGCCCGGTCGGTCTGGCGCGTTTTTCCTAGCCGGCGCCGGGCCCTGGCCGCGACAGTGCGTCCACCTGAACACTTGGCCGCACCACCGCCCTGTCCCATGCCGCCCCCCGTCCTGCCCGCCCCGCTGCGCACCACCCTGCTGGCCCTGGCCGCCATCGGCCTGGTGCTGCCCTGGATCTGGAACATCCGCTGGTTCCTGGACGGCGGCGGCGTCGCGCCGCAGGTGTTCTGGCCCGCGGCGATGGCCAATGCGCTGACCACGGCGATCACGCTGGATGTCTACCTGGCCGCGGCCAGCTTCTCGCTGTGGGTGCTGTGGGAGCGGCGGGTGCGCCGGCCGGCGCTGGTGGTGCTGGCCTGCTTCGGCCTGGGCCTGGCCTTTGCGCTGCCGCTGTACCTGGCGCTGCGGCGGGCCGATGGCGCGCCGGTCAGGCCTTGAGCTGCCAGCCCACCGCCAGCGGCCAATGGGCCGTGCCGCTGCCCTGCCGGGCGTGCTGCACCAGCCGGCCCAACGGTTCGCCGGCCAGACGGCGCAGGTCGCGCGCCAGGTGCGACTGGTCGTAGTAGCCGGCCTGCAGCGCCAGGTCGGCCCCGCCGGTGTGCGCCGCGCCGTGCAGCGCCTGCTGCAGCCGGGCAATCGTCTGGAACTGCTTGGGTGCCATGCCGAAGTGGGCGCGGCACAACCGCTCCAGCTGCCGCCGGCTGGTGGCCAGATCACGGCAGGCCCGGACCAGCGGGCCTTGCAGCGCCTGCGCCAGGCGTTGCAACAAGGCGCGGTGCGGATCGGCCTCGGGCCCGGCCACCGCGGCGCGCAGCGTGTTGAACAGCAGGCCCAGGCGCGCCTCGTCGTCCGGTGCGGCCTGCACTTGCGCCGGCACATCGGCCCAGCCCGGGCCGGCCACGTCGGCCAGCGCCACCTGGGCATTGACCAGGCGGCCACCCGGCGCACCCAGCAGCACCGGCAGCGCCTCAGGCCGGATCAGCAGGCCGACGGCATGCACGGCGCCCTGGTGCAGGTACTGGCTGGGCCGTGTACTGGGCCCGATCAGCGCCGCCGCCGGCAGCGGCCCCACGCCCGCACGGTGCACCGCACCGGCCAGCCGCAGCACCAGCATGCTGCCCACCAGGGCAGGAAAGTGGCTGGCCGCCAGCGTGGCCGGCGCCTGCACCACCACGCCGCCGTCGGTCCACGGCCGCAGGTCGTCGGGTGGGGCCACCCAGCGCATCGCCGCCGCCGGGTCAGGACGCCTCGTAGACGATCTCGGCGCGGCCACCGTGGGCCAGGGCCTTGCAGCGGGCCAGGGCCTCGTCGCTGGGCCAGAAGCGGCCGTCCTCGCCCAGGTCCAGTTCGGCCTGGGCACTGGCCTCGGCCGACTGCCGGGCGATGCGCAGCCGCAGCGGCAGGCCCAGCACCCGCTGCAGGCCGTCGTCGCCGGTCTCGCGCCTGGCGGGCCAGGTGCTCACC
>JAGOBT010000508.1 GCA_017999135.1 Burkholderiaceae bacterium | reverse complement strand
CCACAGCAGGCGGTGCAGCGCCTGGGCATAGAAGGCCAGGCCCAGACAGATCAGCGCGTTGCCTAGCACCACCGACAGTGCCATTGGCAGCGCCACGCGCGCGGCCAGCAGCGCAAAGCCGGCCAGCAGCGCCCAGCAGCCCAGCGTCCAGCGCTGGATCTCCGGCCGGGCGCGCACGCCCTGCTGCGACACGCCGAGCGCCAGCGTCAGCAGCAGAAAGCCCAGCAGCAGGGCCAGCATCAGGGTGGGGATGTGCAGCAGCATGGCGGCAGGCCTCGGGGGCCGGTCGGACCGCGGCGCAAGTATGCCCGGCTGCGCTCATGCATCCAGGCCCCGCTTGGCGCGTGCGCGGGCGGCGCCGGCGCGGCCGCGCCGCTTCCATTCGGCCAGCTGCTCCTGGCGCTGCAGCACCGTCAGCGTGTCGCGCTGGGCCTCGCGCAGCAGCTTGTGGAAGTTCAGCAGCCGCGGCCCGTCGACCGCCTGGCGCACGGCGCAGCCGGGCTCCGACTGGTGCTGGCAGTCGCGGAAACGGCACAGCGGCGCCAGCCGCGCCACGTCGCCGAAGGCATCGGCCAGCTGATCGGCGTCGTCCACGTCCAGCCGCAGGGCGCGCAGGCCGGGCGTGTCGATGATGCAGGCGCCACCCGGCAGCGGCAGCAGCGTGCGCACCGTGGTGGTATGGCGGCCGCGGCTGTCGTCGGCCCGCACCGCGCCGGTGTCGCGGCCGGCCTGCAGGCCGTGGGCCTGCACCAGGGTGTTGGCCAGCGTGCTCTTGCCGGCGCCGCTGCTGCCCAGCAGCACCAGGGTGCAGCCGGGCTGCAGCCACGCCGCCAGCGCGCCGGCAACCTCGGGCTGGCGCAGGTCCAGCGCCAGCGCCGGCATGCGCGCCGGCAGGATGTCGGCCGCCTCGGCCAGGCGCCGCGCCGCCAGCGCCGGGTCCACCGTGTCGGCCTTGCTCAGCACCAGCACGGCCGGCACGCCTGCCAGGTGCACCAGGGACAGATAGCGCTCCAGCCGGCGCAGCTGGAAGTCATGGTCCAGGCCCATCACCAGCAGCGCGGTGTCCACATTGCTCACCAGCGCCTGGCGCAGCACGCCGGCACGGTGGTCGCCGCGCCCGCCGGCGCTGGTGCGGCGGCTGAGCTGGTTGACAGGCGGCAGCCGGCAGGTGATGCAGCAGCCGCCCGGGTCGGCCGGGCGGGCCAGCACCCAGTCGCCCACGGCCAGGGCCTCGCCCTGGGCCTGCAGGTCCTGCTGCAGGCTGGTGGTGCAGCGGGCGCGGTGGGTGCGCTGGCCGTCGTGCAGCAGCCAGTGCTCACGCTGCACCTCCACCAGCCGCATCGGCTGCGCCAGCGGGTCGGCCACACCGCAGGCCAGGCGGGCCTGCATTGCCGGGCCCATGCCGATGGCCTGCAGCGCCGGGAAGTTGATCGGTTGAATCATCGTGTGCAATCCGGAGGGCCGTGGCCCGGTGCACACAGGCGACCTGGGACCACCGGCCGGTGCCCGGCCGCCATGCGGCGGCGCGGGTCGGGGCAGCGGTGGCGCCATGCGCACACCGCCAACGGGGGGTGGGGGGTCGGGTCGCGGCGGCCTGGAGGCCGCGCTGCTGGCAGCGGGTGCAACGCTGCCGGCTGGATCAGGCGCCGCGGAGCGCCAGGGTCACCATGGGCGGCCTGCGGGCCGCCGGTGGGCGCAGGTTCAGGCTGCGCGATCCGACGAGGGGGCAATGGCGGTGGGTTGCATGGCGCTCTCCTCAATGGTGTGAATGGTGGCCGCGAGTGTCGGCATGCCGGCACGCGCCGTCAAGCGCCTGTGCATGACCGGCATCCTTCAACGGTGTGACGGATGCCACGGGCCGCTTGATCCCGCACAAGTCCGAGGTGCCTGCAATGTCTAGGGAAAACCCTATACTGCACCGCAACACGACCCGACCCGGGTGCCGTGCAACAGATGGAGTCCACACCATGAGTGCATCGATGACCTTCGGGCGACCCGCCCGCCTGCAAGTCCCCCGCGGCTCGCTCTGGTTCGCCAGCGGCGCCGCCCTGCTGATCGAAGGCCTGCGCCGGCTGGACCGCTGGCAGCTGGGCGCTGCCAAGACCGAGCCGCAGACCGCTGACGAAGTGCTGGCCTGGGCCGCCCGTGTCGAGCCCACCGAGCCCGGCTTTGCGTCCGACCTGCGTGCGGCAGCGCTGCGCGCGATGGACGGCGTCGGCCGCTGACGCAGCCTGGCGGGGCCCGGGTTCACCGGGCCCCCGCCTGCAGGACCCCGAACAAACCGGGGGTTCGCACGGCGTGCGGCGCCGCTAGCATGCGCCCCTTGGACCTTGGCGCGCCTTGGCGTCGGGCCGCACAGGGGTTGTGGGCATGATGTTGTTGGATGCGCCGGCCACCGGCCAAGCCGGGCCCGAAGGACTGTTGCGCCGGAGCTGGCTGGCAGGCGCGCTGGGCCTGGGTGCCACGGCGGCCGGCCTGGGCGGCTGTGCCAGCGCGCCGCCGGAGCACCCGGCCGAGCACGCGGCTGACCCCGTGCCAGCGCCCGACGTGGTGCCGTTCTCGGCCGCCGACGCTGGCCCACCCCCGCCCGGCTGGCGGCCCTACGCCATCCGCAAGGACCTCACCCGCACCCGCTACACCGTCGTGCGCGACGGTGATCGCCGCGTGCTCAACGCCCGCGCGGCCGCGTCGGCCACCGGCCTGCGCTGTGCGGTGCACATCGACCCGGCCCAGCGCGGCCACCTGCAGTTCAGCTGGCGGGTGCGCGACGTGCCGCCGCAGGCCGATGTGTCCGAGGCGGTGCAGGACGATTGCCCGGCGCGCCTGATCGTCGCCTTCGACGGCGACCCCACCCGCATGCCGCTGCGCGACCGCCTGTTCTTCGACCAGGTGGAGCTGTTCACCGGCCAGCGCCTGCCCTTTGCCACGCTGATGTATGTGTGGGACGGCGGCCGCCATGCGGTGGAATCGGTGCACCGCAACCACCGCACCGCGCGCATCCAGTACCTGACGGTGGAATCGGGCGCCCAGCGGGCCGGCCGCTGGCTGCACTACCGGCGCGATGTGGTGGCCGACTACCGGCGCGTGTTCGGCGAGGCGCCAGGCACCATCATCGGCGTGGGCGTGCTGACCGATGCCGACGCACTGAAGCTGCAGCTGGAAGCCTGGTACGGCGACATCACGCTGACGCCGACATCGGCAGCCTGAGGC
>JAGOBT010000053.1 GCA_017999135.1 Burkholderiaceae bacterium | reverse complement strand
CGCTGGCCGTGCTGCTGGTGTGGTTTGCGTTGGCGCGCGGCATCAAGCCGCTGAACGAGCTGCAGCAGCGCATCCGCCGCCGCGAAAGCCACGACCTGAGCCCGCTGGCCGAGCGCGACGTGCCCGAAGAGGTGGCGCCACTGGTCAGCGCCATCAATGACCTGCTGGGCCGGCTGGACCAGTCGATGCGCACGCAGAAGCACTTTCTGGCCGACGCGGCGCACCAGCTGAAGACGCCGCTGGCCGGCCTGCGCATGCAGGCCGAGCTGGCGCAGCGCGAGATCGATGCCGGCCAGCAGGACCCGAAGGCGCTGAAGCAGAGCCTGCAGTACATCGCCCACAGCACCGAGCGGGCGGCGCACATGGTCAACCAGCTGCTGGCCATGGCCCGGGCCGAGGCCAAGACCCTGGCGCGGCCGCCCGAGCCGGTGGACCTGGCCGCACTGGCGCGTGAAACCGTGCGCGACTTCGTGCCCAAGGCCATGGACAAGCGCATCGACCTGGGCTATGAGGGCCCCGACGACGGCCAGTCACTGAATGGCACGCTGATGGGCCAGCCCACGCTGGTGCGTGAGCTGGTGCGCAACCTGGTGGACAACGCGCTGCAGTACACCCCGGCCGGCGGCACGGTGACAGCGCGGGTGGTGGACGACCCGTTCGGCCAGGTGGTGGTGCTGCAGGTGGAAGACACCGGCCCCGGCATCCCCGAGGCCGAGCGTGCGCTGGTGCTGCAGCCGTTCTACCGCGCACTGGGCACCAACGTGGATGGCAGCGGCCTGGGGCTGGCGATCGTCAACGAGATCGTGCAGCAGCACGGGGCGGACCTGACGATCACCGATGCGCGCCCACGCGGCAGCGCCGCTGCCCAGGGCATGGGCCCCGGGGCACTGTTCACCGTGCGGTTTGCGCTGAGCCGGCCCGACAGCGGTCAGGCCGGCGCGCCAGGCGACACGCTGCCGCCGCCGGCGGGCTGAGCTGCGCCCGCGTCGAACTGCTGCTGCAGCAGGCTCAGCAACCGGGCGTCGTCGTCAGCGCCGAAGCCGGCTGCCAGCGCCGCCTGGAACTGCCCCGCCGCCGCCGTGCCCAGCAAGGGGCGCACGCCGGCCTGCGCGGCCATGGCCAGCGCCAGGGCGGCGTCCTTGGCCAGCAGCGAGGTGTGGGCGCGTGGGGCGAAGTCGCCGTCCAGCGCGCGGGCCATGCGGTCGGCACCGATCCAGCTGGCGCCGCTGGAGGCGTTGATCACCGCCAGCGTGGCGGCGCCGTCCAGCCCCAGCCGCTGGGCCAGCGCGATGACCTCGGCCGACGCCGCCAGTTGGGTGGCCGCCAGCAGGTTGTTGACCAGCTTGGTGCGGGCGCCATCGCCCGGGCGGTCACCGATGTGGAACAGGCGCGAGGCCAGGTGCTGCAACAGCGGCTGCAATGCGGCCCGGGTGGCCGGCGCGCCGGCCACCATCAGGCTCATGCCGCCGTCGCGGGCGCGGGCCGGGCCGCCGGACATCGGCGCGTCCAGGCAGCCCAGGCCGGCCTGCGCCAGGCGCGCAGCCAAGGCTTCGACGTCGGCCGGGCCGATGGTCGGGCACAGCAGCACGCTGGCGCCGGGGGGCAACGCGGCGGCGGCGCCCTGCGGTCCGAACAGCACCGCCTCGGTCTGCGCGGCGTCCACCACAGCAACGATCAGCACCGCGCAGCCTGCCGCCGCATCGGCCGGCGACGCCGCCGGCACTGCACCTGCCGCGGCGGCCAGGGCATGCCGGGCGGGGTCGATGTCGTGCACCCGCACGGCCTGGCCGGCATCGCGCAGCCGCAGCGCCATCGCCAGCCCCATGTTGCCGATGCCGACCACGGCCACCGGCGTGGTGCACAGCGGTGTCATCGCTGCATCAGGCCCTTGCTGCGGGCGATGGACATCAGCATGCCCAGGGCGATGCCCAGCGTCACCATCGCGGTGCCGCCGTAGCTGATGAAGGGCAGCGGCACGCCCACCACCGGCAGGATGCCGCTGACCATGCCCATGTTGACGAAGCAGTAGGTGAAGAAGCTCAGGCTCAGCGCACCGGCCAGCAGGCGCGAGAACACCGTGGGTGCCGACGCCGCGATCCAGAGCCCGCGCAGGATCAGCACGGTGAAGCCCAGCGCCAGCAGGGCCACGCCGGCCAGGCCGAATTCTTCGCTGAAGGCGGCGAAGATGAAGTCGGTGGTGCGCTCGGGGATGAATTCCAGGTGCGTCTGGGTGCCGCTCATGAAGCCCTTGCCGGTGAGGCCGCCCGAGCCGATGGCGATCATGCCCTGCAGGATGTGGAAGCCCTTGCCCAGCGGGTCACGCGTGGGGTCGAGCAGGGTGCACACACGCTGCTTCTGGTAGTCACGCAGCACCTGCCAGTCCACGCCGGGCTGGCACAGCGCGTCGCCGCTGACGACGATGGCCACCAGCCCCAGCGCCGACACCGCCACCAGCGGCACGATCAGCCGCCACGACAGTCCGGCAAAGAACAGCACGTACAGGCCGGCGGCGGCCACCAGCAGCGATGTGCCCAAGTCGGGCTGCTTGGCCACCAGCAGAAACGGCACCAGCAGCAGCACGCCGGCCACGGCAAAGTCGGGCCAGCGCAACTGGCCCATCTGGCGGTTCTCGCAGGTCTGGAACCACCAGGCCAGCATCAGCGGCGTGGCCAGCTTCAGCAGCTCACTCGGCTGGATCACCACGCCCACGTTCAGCCAGCGGGTGGCGCCCTTCTTGGTGATGCCGAACAGCGCGGTGGCCACCAGCAGCGCCACGCCCAGGGTGTACAGCGGCACCGCCAGCGCCATCAGCCGCTGCGGCGGCACCTGCGCCACGATGAACATCAGCGCCCCGGCCAGCAGCATGTTGCGGCCATGGTCGACGAAGCGGGTGCCGTGGTCATAGCCCACCGAGTACATGGTGACCATGCCCAGCGCGGCCAGCGCCAGCACCACCGCCAGCAGCGGGCCGTCGAACCCGCTGACCACCGGCTTGATGCGCAGCCACAGCGACGGGCGGTCGACCACGGCGATCATGGCGTGGCCCGCCCCGGGCCGGCCGGCGCGGCCGCGGGCGGGGCCAGCGCGGTGGTCTGCACGCCAGGCGGCAGGCTGCCGGCCAGCAGCGGCAGGCCCAGCTCCGACATCGGCACCTCGTCGGCGCGGCGCGGCGTGCCCATGGGCGCCACGCTGCGGCCTTCACGCGTGGCGGCGATGTCTTCCTCACTGGGCCACTGGCCGGCCAGCACGTAGTCGAACACCCGCCGGGCGATGGGGGCGGCCGCGGCGGCACCGAAGCCCGCGTTCTCGACGATCACCGCCAGCGCGATGGTGGGGACGTCCAGCGGCGCGAAGGCGGTGTAGAGGGAATGGTCACGCTGGAACTCCGACAGCCGCGCCGCGTTGTACTTCTCGTTGGCCTTCACGCCCACCGCCTGGGCGGTGCCGGTCTTGCCACCGGTCTTGTAGGGCGCGCCGGCAAACACCCGGGTGCTGGTGCCTTCCTGCGTGACACCGTGCATCGCGTTCATCACCAGGGCCACATGCTCGGGCTTGAACGGCAGCGGCGCCAGCGCCTGGCCCGCCACCGGCGTGGCCTGGTGGGTGACGATGTTGCGGATCTCGCGCACCAGCCGCGGCTCGAAGCGCTGGCCGCCCGACACCAGCGTGGCGGTGGCGCTGGCCAGCTGCAGCATGGTGAAGTTGTTGTAGCCCTGGCCGATGCCCAGCGAGATGGTCTCGCCGGCATACCACTTCTGCTGCTCGGGCTTGCGGTAGGCGCGCTTCTTCCAGGCGGTGCTGGGCAGCAGGCCGGTCACTTCGCCGTCCAGGTCGATGTCGGTCTTGCGGCCCAGGCCGAACGGCAGCAGCTGTTCGTGCATCAGGTCCACGCCCATCTCGTTGGCCAGCGAGTAGTAGTAGACGTTGCTGCTCTGCACGATGGAGCGGCGCATGTCCACCGGGCCCAGGCCGTGGTCGCCATGGCTGCGGAATTCATGTCCGCCGAAGTGGAAGCTGCCGCCGTCGTGGACGATGGTGCCGGGCCCGCGCTTGCCGCTGGTCAGCGCGGCCATCGCCATGAAGGGCTTGAAGGTGCTGCCCGGCGGGTAGGTGCCGCGCAGCGCGCGGTTGAGCAGCGGCTTGTCGATGCTGTCGTTCAGCGCGCGCCAGTTCTCCTGGTCGATGCCGTCGACGAACAGGTTGGGGTCGAAGGTGGGCTTGCTGACGAAGGCCAGCACCTCGCCGTTGCGCGGGTCGATGGCCACCAGCGCGCCGCGGCGGTCGCCGAACAGCTGCTCCACCAGCGCCTGCAGCTTGATGTCGATGCTCAGCACCAGGGTGTTGCCGGGCGTGGCCGGGTGGCTCTTGAGCCGGCGCACGGCGCGGCCGCCGGCCGAGGTTTCCACCTCCTCGAAGCCGGTGGTGCCATGCAGCTCGCGCTCGTAGCGCTGTTCCAGGCCCAGCTTGCCGATGACCTCGGTGCCGCGGTAGTTGGCCAGCAGCTCGTCGTCCCACTCGTCCATCGCCTTCTTCTCGGCGGCGTTGATGCGGCCGATGTAGCCGATCAGGTGGCTGCCCACCTCGCCCGCCGGGTAGCTGCGGAACAGCCGCGCGCGCACGTCCACGCCCGGGAAGCGGAAGCGCTGCGCGGTGAAGCGGGCCACCTCCTCGTCGGTCAGCTTGGTGCGGATGGGCAGCGATTCGAAGTTCTTGCTCTCGTCCTGCAGGCGCTTGAAGCGGCGGCGGTCGCGGGTCTCGATGGGCACCACCTCGGCCAGGCTGTCGATCACGGCGTCGATCTCGCCCTGCACCCGCGACGGCGTGATCTCCAGCGTGTAGGCCGAATAGTTGGTGGCCAGCACCACGCCGTTGCGGTCGACGATCAGCCCGCGGTTGGGCACCACCGGCAGCACCGCGATGCGGTTGGCCTCGGCCTGGAGCGCCAGCTCGTCATGGCGCACCACCTGCAGCACCACCATGCGCCAGCCCAGCAGGCCGAAGCACAGCAGCACGAACAGCGCCGCCACCAGCAACCGGGTGTTGAACCGGTCGAGGTCGCGTTCGAGGTTCTTCAGCTCTGCCATCGATGCTGCCAGCCCTTCAGAGAGGTCGATTCTTGTCCGGATCGGGCGCGCGCCGTTGCGGCGCCAGCAGCAGCAGCACCACCAGCGGCCACAGCAGGGCCTCGAACACCGGCGCCAGCAGCACTGTCCAGCCCGGGAACATGCCGCCAGCCGCCAGCCGCGCCACCATCGCCACCGCATGCGCGGCAAAGAACACCGGCAGCACATGCAGCGCCTGCGCCGGCAGGCTGAACCACAGCACGCGGCGGTGCACGGTGATGGCCAGGTAGCTCAGCAGGGTGTAGGCCAGCGCGTGCTGGCCCAGCACCGCGCCCTGGTGCACGTCCATCACCAGGCCGAAGGCGAAGGCGAAGCCCACGCCCACGCGGCGCGGCTGGTGCACGTTCCAGAACACCAGCACCAGGGCCAGCAGGTCGGGCGCGGCCGGGTGGCGGCCACCGGGCAGCATTTCCAGCAGCAGCGCGCCCAGCAGCGTCAGCGCGATGAAGAACGGGTTGACCGGCAGCAGCAGCTGGTCGGTGCCGCGGGCCATGATCATCGCGTCAGCTCCTGGCCCGACGCCGGCACGCCCGGCCGGCCGGCGGCGCTGGCACGGCTGCCGCTCCTGGCGGTGCCAGCAGCCGGCGGCACGGCTTCGGCCGGCCGCGGCGGCATCTGCACCGCCAGCGGCTCCAGCACCAGCATGTGGCGCAGGTTGTCCATCGCCGCCATCGGGGCCAGCACGATGCGGGCGAAGCCGGCGTCCGACCGGCGCTCCACCCGCGCCACGCGGGCCACCGGCAGGCCGGGCGGGTAGACGCCGTCGACACCGCTGGTGGTCAGCGCGTCACCGGCCTGCACGTCGGCATTGCCGGCCATGAAGCGCAGTTCCAGCGCGCTGCCGCCCTCGGCGCCGCCGAAGGCCGCGCCGCGCTGCTGGGTGCGGGCGTTCAGCACCGGGATCGCGGCATCGCGGTCGGTCAGCAGGGTGACCACGGCCGACAGCGGGTAGACCTCGGTCACCTGGCCCAGCACGCCGGCCTCGTTGACCACCGGCGCGCCGGCCACCACGCCCTGGCGGGCGCCGCGGTTGATGAAGATCTTGCGCGAATACGGGTCACCTGCCTCGTACAGCAGTTCGGCCGCCACGCTGCGGACCTGCAGCGCGGGCTGCAGGTCCAGCAGGGCGCGCAGGCGCTCGTTCTCGGCGGCCAGCTGCTCGGTGCGGGCGGCGCGCTCGCTCTGGCGCGCCAGCTGCTGGCGGGCGGCGGCTTCGCGGGCCTGGGCGTCCTTGATGCCCTGCAGGTAGCTCAGGCCGTTGTCCAGCAGCGCCGTGGGCACCTGCAGCGTCTGCTGCAGCGGCAGCAGCGCGGTGGCCAGCGCGGCGCGCATCGGCTGAGTGAGCTGCCAGCGGGTGTCGGCTGCCATCAGGAAGACGGCCAGCGCCGAGAACAGCGCCAGCTTGGTCAGCGCCGACGGCCCCTGCCGGAAGAACGGCGGCGGCGCGCGGTCGATGGTGCCCAGGGCCATGGCCGCTCAATGCCTGACCTGAATGACAAAGGCCGGCAGCATCTGCGATGCGCCGGCCGGGGGGCAGGGCGTCACGGCTTACTCGGAGGTGAAGATCGAGCCGCGGCCTTCCATGCGCTCCAGCGCCATGCCGCAGCCACGCACCACGCAGGTCAGCGGGTCTTCGGCCACCAGCACCGGCAGGCCGGTTTCCTCGGCCAGCAGGCGGTCGAGGTCGCGCAGCAGGGCGCCGCCGCCGGTCAGCATCATGCCGCGCTCGGCGATGTCGGCGCCCAGCTCGGGCGGGGTCTGTTCCAGCGCGTTCTTCACCGCAGAGACGATCTGGTTCAGCGGGTCGGTCAGGGCTTCGAGGATCTCGTTGCTGCTGATGGTGAAGCTGCGCGGCACGCCTTCACTCAGGTTGCGGCCCTTGACCTCGATTTCCTTCACCTCGCTGCCGGGGAAGGCCGAACCGATGTTCTTCTTGATCATCTCGGCGGTGGGCTCGCCGATCAGCATGCCGTAGTTGCGGCGGATGTAGTTGATGATGGCTTCGTCGAACTTGTCGCCGCCGACGCGCACCGAGCCCTTGTAGACCATGCCGCCCAGCGAGATCACGCCCACCTCGGTGGTGCCGCCGCCGATGTCGACCACCATCGAGCCCGATGCCTCGCTGACCGGCAGGCCGGCGCCGATGGCCGCGGCCATGGGTTCCTCGATCAGGTAGACGTCCGACGCGCCGGCGCCCAGGGCCGATTCACGGATGGCGCGGCGCTCGACCTGGGTGCTGCCGCAGGGCACGCAGATGATGATGCGGGGGCTGGGCCGCAGAATGCTCTGCGGATGGACCATCTTGATGAACTGCTTGAGCATCTGCTCGGTCACCGTGAAGTCGGCGATCACGCCGTCCTTCATCGGCCGGATGGCCTCGATGTTGCCGGGCACCTTGCCCAGCATGGCCTTGGCTTCCTTGCCCACGGCCTGGATGGTCTTCTTGCCTTGCGGGCCGCCTTCATGGCGGATGGAGACGACCGAGGGCTCGTCGAGCACGATGCCCTTGCCACGCACATAGATCAGCGTGTTGGCGGTGCCCAGGTCGATGGCAAGGTCGGTGGAGAAGTAGCGGCGCAGGGATCCGTACATGGGGCGGTCAAACTGTCTGGCAACCGGTGCGGGAAGAGCCGCCAAGGTGCCGGGCGACAGGACCGGAGCTTGGCGGACGCTTGGCGGTAGGGGCTGATCTTGGAGGCGCGCTCGGCGCACGCGCGGCGCTGGCCGGCAGGGGCGCCGGGGCTTCTGGATAACCATAGATAATACCCCATCACCCCGCTGTTCCTGGCTGCAGGAACACGCTGCCGGACACCTCTTCCCCATGGCCTTGACCCCCCAGGACACCAGCCGCATCGCGCATCTGGCCCGGCTTGAACTCTCTGCCGCCGAGGCGCCCGAGATGCTCAAGCAGCTCAATGACTTCTTCCGCATCGTCGAGCAGATGGGCGCCGTCGACACCGCTGGCGTCGAGCCGCTGTACACCCCGCTGTCGGCCATCCAGCAGGTGCAGCTGCGCCTGCGTGACGACGTGGTCACCGAGCCCGACAACCGCAGCGCCAACCAGCGCAGCGCACCGGCCGTGGAAGACGGGCTGTTCCTGGTGCCGAAGGTGATCGAATGAGCGCGGCGCTGCATGATCTCGGCGTGGCCGGGCTGGCCCGCGCGCTGGCTGGCAAGCAGGTCTCCAGCGTCGAAGTGACGCAGCACCTGCTGGGCCGCATCGCCGCGCAGCCCGCGCTGGGCGCCTTCCTGCAGGTGGATGCGGATGGCGCCGCCGCCGCCGCGCAGGCCGCCGATGCCCGGCGCGCGGCCGGCGACGCCGCGCCGTTGCTGGGCGTGCCCATCGCCCACAAGGACATCTTCGTCACCCAGGCCCTGCCCACCACGGCCGGCAGCAAGATGCTGGCGGGTTACCAGAGCCCGTTCGATGCCACCGTGGTCGCGCGCCTGGCAGACGCCGGCGCCATCAGCCTGGGCAAGCTGAACTGCGATGAGTTCGCGATGGGCTCGGGCAACGAGAACTCGGCCTTCGGTCCCGCCCACAACCCCTGGGATGCGGCGCGGGTGCCGGGCGGGTCGTCGGGCGGCAGCGCTGCGGCGGTTGCCGCCCGCCTGCTGCCGGCGGCCACCGGCACCGACACCGGCGGTTCCATCCGCCAGCCGGCCAGCTTCACCGGCACCACCGGCATCAAGCCCACCTATGGCGTGTGCAGCCGCTACGGCATGATCGCCTTCGCCTCCAGCCTGGACCAGGCCGGCCCGATCGCCCGCAGCGCCGAAGACTGCGCGCTGCTGCTGTCGGCGATGAGCGGGTTCGATGCCCGCGACGCCACCAGCGCCCAGCGCCCGCCGCAAGACTTCCATGCCCAGATGCTGGCGCCGCGCGACGGTGCATCCGCTGGCAAGCCGCTGGCCGGCCTGCGCATCGGCCTGCCGACCGAGTTCTTCCCGGCCGGCCTGGCGGCCGACGTGAACGCGGCCGTGCGCCGGGCGCTGGCCGAGCTGGAAGCGCTGGGCGCCACCCTGGTGGACGTGCACCTGCCGCGCACCGAGCTGTCGATCCCGGTGTACTACATCATCGCCCCGGCCGAGGCCAGCTCGAACCTGAGCCGCTTCGACGGCGTGAAGTTCGGCCACCGCGCCGCGCAGTACGCCGACCTGCTGGACATGTACAAGAAGAGCCGCGCCGAAGGCTTCGGGCCCGAGGTGAAGCGCCGCATCATGATCGGCACCTACGTGCTGAGCCACGGCTACTACGACGCCTACTACCTGCAGGCGCAGAAGCTGCGCCGCATGATCGCCGACGACTTCCAGGCCTGCTTCCGGCAGTGCGACATCATTGCCGGGCCGGTGGCGCCCAGCGTGGCCTGGAAGATCGGCGAGCAGGGGGCCGACCCGCTGCAGGCCTACCTGGCCGACATCTTCACCCTGCCCGCCAGCCTGGCCGGCCTGCCGGGCATGAGCGTGCCGGCCGGCCTGGGCGCCCACGGCATGCCGGTGGGGCTGCAGCTGATCGGCAACTACTTCGCCGAAGGCCAGCTGCTGCACGCCGCCCATGCGCTGCAGCAGGCCACCGACTGGCACCAGCAGGCACCGGCCGGGATCTGACCGCATGAGCAACCCACCCCTGATCCGCGGCTACGAGGTCGTCATCGGCCTGGAAACCCACGCCCAGCTGTCGACCGTCAGCAAGATCTTCTCCGGCGCCAGCACCGCCTTCGGCGCCGCGCCCAACACCCAGGCCTGCGCGGTGGACCTGGCCCTGCCCGGCACGCTGCCGGTGATGAACCGCGCCGCGGTCGACCGCGCCATCCGCCTGGGCCTGGCGGTGGGCGCCAAGGTGGCGCCGCAGTCGATCTTCGCGCGCAAGAACTACTTCTACCCCGACCTGCCCAAGGGCTACCAGATCAGCCAGTACGAGACGCCGGTGGTGCAGGGCGGCAGCATCAGCTTCCTGCTGGGCGATGAGCGCAAGACTGTGCACCTGACCCGCGCCCACCTCGAAGAAGACGCCGGCAAGAGCCTGCATGAAGACTATGCCGGCCAGACCGGCATCGACCTGAACCGCGCCGGCACGCCGCTGCTCGAGATCGTGACCGAGCCCGACATGCGCAGCAGCACCGAGGCGGTGGAATACGCCCGTGCCCTGCACGCCCTGGTGGTGTGGCTGGGCATCTGCGACGGCAACATGCAGGAAGGCAGCTTCCGCTGCGACGCCAACGTGTCGGTGCGCAAGCCCGGCGCGCCCTTCGGCACGCGGCGCGAGATCAAGAACCTGAACTCGTTCCGGTTCATGCAGCAGGCCATCGACTACGAGATCCAGTGGCAGATCGACCAGATCGAGGACGGCCTGGCCATCCAGCAGGCCACGGTGCTGTTCAACCCCGACACCGGCGAGACGCGGGCCATGCGCACCAAGGAAGACGCGCACGACTACCGCTACTTCCCCGACCCCGACCTGCCGCCGCTGGTGATTGCGCCCGAATGGATCGAAGCGGTGCGCGCCAGTCTGCCCGAGCTGCCGGCCGCGATGGCCCGGCGCTTCCAGGATGTGGACGGCCTGCCCGCCTACGACGCGGCGATGATGACCCAGAGCCTGCCGCTGGCCCGCTTCTACGAGACGGCGCGGGATGCCTCCAAGCAACCCAAGCTGGTCGCCAACTGGCTGATGGGCGAGGTGAGCAAGCGGCTCAATGCCGAGGGCAAGGGCATCGACGCCAGCCCGGTGGATGCCGCCACGCTGGCCGCGCTGATCGGCCGCATTGCCGACGGCACCATCAGCCACAACGCCGCGCGCCAGGTGTTTGATGCGCTGTGGACGGGGGAATCCACCAGCGTGGACGCGCTGATCGAGTCCAAGGGCCTGAAGCAGATGAGCGACAGCGGCGCGCTGGAAGCCATCATCGACGCGGTGCTGGCCGACAACCAGAAGTCCATCGACGAGTACCGCGCCGGCAAGGACAAGGCCTTCAACGCTCTGGTCGGCCAGGTGATGAAGGCCAGCAAGGGCAAGGCCAACCCCGGCCAGGTCAACGCCTTGCTGAAGGCGCGCCTGGGCTGACCTGGGTGGGCGCCACCGGGGGCAACGACCCCGGCAACGCGCCCGCCCACAGCCTGCGCAGGCGGTCGAGCTCGGCGTCGTACAGGCGGTTGATGCGGGCCAGTTCCAGTTCCTGGTTGATGGTGGCCTGGCGCTGCGCCGCCACGGCGGCGTCGTTGGCATCGAGCTGCTGCCTCAGCCGGGCCGGCATGGGCCGGCCGGCATAGAACTCCGACTCGTCCATCAGCGGCTTGCGTTCGGCGGCCAGTTCCTTCACCCGCAGCGCGGTGGCGGTCATGGCCAGGCGCACCGTGTCCAGCGCGGCTTCGCGGGCCTTGTGGTGGGCCGCCTCGTCCGGAAAGCGTGCCATCAGATTGCGGTCGCGCCGCACGGCGTCGGCCTGCGCAGCGCGGGCGAGTTCAGCCTTGCGCTCGGCGGCATCGCGCTCGGCCCGCTCTTCGGCCGTCAAGGTGGGCGGCAGCACCCGCTGCACCGAGCCGTCGCTGTTGAGCACGCGCTGCTCGCGGTTGACGCAGGCGGGAATGGGGCGGTCTGACGTGAGCCGGCGGCCCTGGGCGTCGACACAACTGTAGATGCCTGTCGCCGGGCGGCTGCCCTGTGCGGCAGACAGCAGCGGCAATGCCAGCGCGCACAGCGCCAAGCCACCCCACCGCCACTGCAGCACCAGCATCAGTTCAGACCCCGTATGTATCGCGATACGCCTGCACCCGCGGCAGGTGCTGCGCCAACTCGGCCGCGCCGGAGTGCTGCAGATACTGCAGCAGGTCGGCCAGGGTCGCAATCGACGCAACATCCAGTTTC
>JAGOBT010000507.1 GCA_017999135.1 Burkholderiaceae bacterium | reverse complement strand
CGCCCCCAGCCAGCTGCCGATGCCCAGCAGCACCGAGAACAGCGCGCCCTGCGTGGTGGCGCGCTTCCAGTAGGCGCCGGCCAGCAGCGGGATGAAGGCGCCGGCCAGCGTCACGTTGTAGGCGTTCTGCACCATCTCGTACATGGTGCTCTTGCTGTTGACAGCGAACAGCAGCGCCGCGGCAGTGAAGGTGACCAGGATGATGCGCAGCGTGAGCAGGAACTGGCGGTCGCTCATGCGCGGAACGAACGGGCGCAGCACGTTTTCGGTGAACAGCGAGGTGGGTGCCAGCAGCGCGCCGCTGGCGGTGGACAGGATGGCCGACAGCAGCGCGCCGAAGAACATCACCTGCGCCCACAGCGGCATCTTGCCCAGCACCAGGTCGGGCAGGATGCGCTGGATCTCGCGCGCGTCGTCGCCGCCGAAGACCTTGCCCAAGGCCGGGTCGGCCACCAGTGCGGCGTAGGCGATGAAGATGGGCACGAACGCAAAGCAGAAATAGATCAGCGCGCCGATGACGGTGCCGCGCACCGCCGTACGCTCGTCCTTGGCGCTGGTCATGCGTTGGAACACGTCCTGCTGCGGGATCGAGCCGAAGGCGAAGGCGAAGAAGGCGCCGGCCATCACCCACCAGCCCTTGGCGTCGGTCGGAAAGAAGTTGAACTTGCCGTCGGCTGCTGCCTGGCTGATGACCTTGCCCGCGCCGCCGGCCAGGTCACCCACCAGCATGGCCACCAGCGACAGGCCGATCAGGATCACGACGGTCTGGAACAGGTCGGTGAAGGCCACCGACCACATGCCGCCGAAGATCGTGTAGACCAGCACCACCGCGGCCCCGGCCAGGATGCAGGTGTTGAGGTCGAGCGCGCCGCCCGACAGCACGTGGATCACCAGGCCCAGCGCCGTCATCTGCGCCGAGGTCCAGCCCAGGTACGACAGCACGATGGCCACGCTGGTCAGCACCTCCACGCCCTTGCCATAGCGCTGCTTGTAGAAGTCGCCGATGGTCAGCAGGTTCATGCGGTAGAACAGCCGCGCGAACAGCAGCGCGGCCAGCACCAGGCAGACGCTGGCACCAAACGGGTCGCCGGGGATGCCGCCCAGGCCATCCTTGGCGAAGGTGGCCGACACCGACAGCACCGTCTCGGCGCCGAACCAGGTGGCAAACACGGTGGCCACGTTCATGTACAGCGGCAAGGACCGGCCGGCCACCATGTAGTCCTTGGCGTTGTGCACGCGCCGCGCGGCCAGCAGGCCGATGGCGATGGTGACGAGCAGGTAGATGACGACGGCGGTGATCAGCAAGATGGCCTCCAACAGGCGGGTCCGGGTGCGGGCGGTCTGCGGGGAAATGCAGGGCCGGCGGGAGTTTATCGAGCAACAGCCCCACGCTGCGACGCGTGCCCGCAGACGCCACAATGCCGGCCTTTACACGACCGGCACCCGTCATGACCTTGCTGATCCTCGGCCTGCTGATCTTTCTGGGCGTGCACTCGGTGCGCATCGTGGCCGAGCCCTGGCGCACGCAGATGCGCGCGCGGCTGGGCGACAACGGGTGGAAGGGCTTGTACTCGCTGCTGTCGATCGCCGGCTTCGTGATGATCGTCTGGGGCTACGGCCTGGCCCGCCAGCAGCCGGTGGCCTTGTGGGAGCCGATGACCTGGGCACGCCACCTGGCCAGTCTGCTGACGCTGGTGGCCTTTGTGCTGCTGGTGGCGGCCTATGTGCCGGGCAACGGCATCAAGTCGCGCTTGCGCCACCCGATGGTGCTGGGCGTCAAGACCTGGGCGCTGGCCCACCTGCTGGCCAACCACACGCTGGCCGACCTGCTGCTGTTCGGCGGCTTCCTGGTCTGGGCGGCGCTGAGCTATCGCGCTGCGCGTCAGCGTGACCGCGCAGCGGGTGCGGTGGGCACGGGCGGCTCGCTGGTGGCCAGCGTGATCACCGTGGCAGTGGGTGTGGTCGCCTGGGCCGGGTTTGCGATGTGGGCGCACCGGGCCTGGATCGGCGTGCCGCCGTTCTGATCACGCCGGGTCGGGCAACTGCTGCAGAAAAGCCAGCACTCTCCGCAGTACCTGTTCGCGTTCGGGCTCGTTGAAGATCTCGTGCCGCAACGCGGGCCAGACCTGGTGCTGCACGCAACCGGTCGGTGCCGCGGCGGCAAAGGCCGCGCTGCCTGCCGGGGCCACACAGCGGTCGGCACCGGCCCACAGCAGCAGCGTGGGTGTGCGCCACAGCGGCGCCAGCCGGCGCACCTGCTGGCCAGCGTCGACGATGAAGCGCACCAGCCGTGCCGTGACGCGGTCGTGCACCAGCGGGTCCTGCTCGTAAGCGCGCACCACCGCCGGGTCGCGCGACAACCACGCCGCCTCGAGCCCGTTGCCCACGGCCAGACCGGGTGCCAGCGCACCCAGCAGGGCCAGCAAGGCCTTCTGCGGGCCGCTCATGCCGGCGTCCAGCGCCGGGGACGACAACATTAGTGCCGGCACTGCACGCCGCCAGGCTGCCGGGGTCTGCACCAGCGATTCGGCCACGAAGCGCGCCGCCACCAGGCCACCCAGGCTGTGGCCCAGCAGCACCGGTGTGCGGCCGTCCACGTGTTGCAGGGCGTCGATCACGCAGGCCAGATCGGCGCACAGGCTGTCGGCGGCTGGTATGCCACCACGCGGGCCGGGGCTGCGGCCATGGCCGCGCTGGTCATGGGCGCTGACGGCATAGCCGGCCTGGTTGAGGCTGCGCGCCACGTCGTCGTAGCGGCCCGCATGCTCGCCCAGGCCGTGCACGATCAGCACCCGCCGGCGGGCGGTGGGCAGCGGCCAGTGGCGCATCACCAATGCCAGCCCGTCCCGGGTCTCGACTGTCTCCATCGTGGCATTGGAGCATGGCCGCCGCCGCTATGCTCGGCGCCCGAACCTGCCAACCAGAACCCAGCCACCGGAGACCGGCGATGAGCGACACCTTCTTCACCCTGGATGAACAAGCCGACGGCGTGACCCTGCTGCAGCTGTGCCGGCCCGAGCGCATGAACACCATGACGCCGGCCTTCTTTCCGGCACTTCGCGACGCCGTCAACCGGCTCAACGCCGAAGGCCGCACCCGGGTGCTGGTGATCGGCTCCAGCGGCAAGCATTTCAGCGCCGGCATGGCGCTGGACGTGTTCGGCGGCGGTGAATCGATCCTGAACACGCGCGACGCACGTCATCGGTTGGCCTTCCAGGACGGCCTGCGGCAGCTGATG
>JAGOBT010000506.1 GCA_017999135.1 Burkholderiaceae bacterium | reverse complement strand
GCGGGGATGGTCAGCGAGCCCACCGTCACCGCATTGGCCACCGAGCTGCCCGACAGCGTGCCGAACATGGCCGAGCCGAACACGCTGACCTTGGCCGGCCCGCCCACCTGCCGCCCGGCGATGGTGGAGGCCACGTCCAGGAACAGTTGCCCCAGGCCGATGCGGGTGGCCATCACGCCGAACAGCACGAAGTGGAAGACATAGGTGGCCACCACGCCCACCGCCACGCCGTAGATGCCCTGGCTGGTGAGGTACTGGTGGTTGACCAGCTGGCTCCAGCTGGCCCCGGCATGCTTCAGCAAGCCGGGGAACACCGGCCCCGCCAGTGCATAGGTCATGAACAGGATGGCGATCACCGGCAGCGGCCAGCCCATGCTGCGGCGGGTGGCTTCCAGCAGCGCCAGGATCAGCACCGTGCCCATGGCCACGTCCACCGGGCCGGGGTTGCCCACGCGGAAGGCCAGGTCGTCGAAGATCCACGGGATGTAGAGCACCGCCACCGCGATGCCGATGGCCAGCAGCCAGTCGAGCAGCGGCACACCGCCAGGCGCAGCCCAGCGGTGGCGCGCTGCCACCCCCAGCAGCGCGGCACGGTGCGGAAACACCAGGAAGATCAGCCCCAGCACGAAGGCCAGGTGCACGCCACGGTGCGTCACCTCCTGCAGCAGACCGAAGCCGGCGGTGTAGTAGTGGAAGGCCGACAGCAGCATCAGCCCCACCGCCACGATGCCCAGCGCCGGCTGCGCCAGCGGGCGAAACCGCATCTCGGGGTCGAACTTCTGTTCCAGTTCGGCCAGTGTCTTGTCGTCAGGCAGGGCAGTGGTCATGGCAGCGATGGGCACACAAACAAAACAGGGCAGCCACGCTGCCCTGCGGATCAGGCAGACCGAGCTGTCACTTGATCAGGCCTGCTTCCTTGTAGAACTTTTCAGCACCCGGATGGAACGGGATGCCCGCACCGCGCACGGCGTTTTCCTTGGTGATGAACTTGCCCTTGGCATGGCCGGCGGCCATGGCCTTCTGGCCGGCGTCGCTGAACAGCGCCTTGGTGATCTCGTAGACGGCGTTGACATCGGCCTTGTCGCTGGTGACCCACTGCGCGCCCACGGCCAGGGTCTTGGTGCTGCCGACACCCTTGTAGGTGCCTTCGGCGATCAGGTCCGGGGCGAAGAAGCCGTCGCTCTGGCGCAGCGCATCGGCCTGCGGGCCGTCGATCGGCAGCAGTTCGATGCCGGTGCCGGCCGATGCCAGCTCGGCAATGGCGCCAGCGGGCGAGCCGCCGGTGAAGAAGAACGCGTCGAGCGCGCCGTCCTTCAGCTTGTCGCCAGCCTGGTTCGGCTTGATGTACTCGGGCTTGATGTCGGCTTCCTTGATGCCGTAGGCCGCCAGGATGGTGCGCGCATTGATCAGCGTGCCCGAGCCGGGTTCATCCAGCGCCACACGCTTGCCCTTGAGATCGGCCACCGTCTTGATGCCCGAGCCCTTGCGCACCACGATGTGCACGCTCTCGGGGTACAGGTTGGCGATCAGGCGCAGGCCGGTGATCTTGGGCTTGCCTTCGAACACGCCCTTGCCGGTGTAGGCCCAGCTGGCCACGTCGGCCTGGCTGAAGCCCGATTCGAGCGCGCCGCCGGCAATGCCGGTGACGTTGGCCAGCGAGCCGTTGCTGGCCTGGGCCGTGACCACCAGCTTGCCCGGCTGCGACACCGCATTGGCGATCATGCCGCCCACCGGGTAGTAGGTGCCGGCCGTGCCGCCGGTGCCGATGCGGAAGAACTGCTGGGCCTGGGCCGTGCCCGCTGCCAGCACCAGGGCCGCAGCGGCCGACAAGCCCCACCAGAAACGCTTGCTCATCACGATGAATCTCCTGCAGTTTCGATCGGCGCCCCGATGGCGCCCGCGCCAGGGCAGTAAAGCACAATGCATGCGCACTTCCAATGCGGCGAACCCCGGCCCGCCACGGCACACCGATGCCCCCATCCAACGACGCCCCAGGCCCGCAGCCCGTGCTGCCCTCGCAACGCGGCTGGCCGCTGCACGGCGGTGCGGCCAGCCGGTCCATCGAGCAGTCGGCGCTGGCCAACGCTGCACCGCATGCGCTGATGGCCCGCGCCGGCCTGGCCGTGGCCCGGCTGGCGGTGGCCATCACGCCAGGCGCACGCAGCGTGTGGGTGGCCTGCGGCCCCGGCAACAACGGCGGCGACGGCCTGGTGGCTGCGCGGCACCTGCATGCACTGGGCTGGCGGGTGCAGGTGTCGCTGTGGGGCGACGACAGCCGGCGGCCTGCCGACGCCGCCGACGCACTGCAGCACGCGCAGCAGGCCGGCGTGCCCATCGCGGCTGGCCTGATACCTGACAGCAGTGCCGAGCCCCCTGCCCTGGCCATCGACGCGCTGCTGGGCTTGGGCACCACACGTGCCCCGGCCGGCGCGCTGGCCACCGCGCTGGGTCACCTCAACGCGGGCACGGCGCCGGTGCTGGCCATCGATCTGCCCACCGGCCTGTGCGCCGACACCGGCCGGCTGCTGGGTGACACCGCCGTGCATGCGCAACACACACTGGCGCTGCTGACCCTCAAACCCGGCCTGTTCACCGCCCAGGGGCGCGACCACGCGGGACGGGTGTGGTTGGACGATCTCGGCATCACCCCGGCACTTGACGCTGTCACCGCATGGCTTGCCGGGCCGGAGGCCGTGGCCAGCCTGCTGCCCGGCCGCACCCATGCCCAGCACAAGGGCAGCTTCGGCGATGTGCTGGTGCTGGGCGGTGCCCCGGGCATGGGCGGGGCCGCGCTGCTGGCCGCCCGTGCGGCCCTGGCGGCTGGCGCCGGCCGCACCTGCATCGCCCGGCTGGACGGCGATGCCTCAGCCGATGCGCAGCGCCCCGAACTGATGCCACGCCTGCCGGCCGATGCGCTGCAGCCAGCCGCGCTGCAACGCAGCACCGTGGTGTGCGGCTGCGGCGGCGGCAGCCTGATCGCCAGCCATCTGCCGGCGGTGCTGCAGCATGCGCTCCGCCTGGTGCTGGATGCCGACGGCCTGAATGCCGTGGCGGCCGACGCCGGCCTGCGTCAGGCCTTGCACGCACGTGCCGCGCGCGGCCAGGCGACCGTGATGACGCCGCATCCGCTCGAGGCCGCACGCCTGCTGGGCGTCGGCACGGCCGCGGTGCAGGCCGACCGCCTGGCCCATGCGCAGGCGCTGGCCGACAGCTGCCAGGCCACGGTGGTGCTGAAGGGCTCCGGC
>JAGOBT010000505.1 GCA_017999135.1 Burkholderiaceae bacterium | reverse complement strand
GGGGTCGATGCTGATGACGGCGATGCGCAGCGCGTCGCCCTGGTCCAGGCGGATGCGGCGGATCAGCTCGTCGGTCAGGCTGCTCTTGCCGGCGCCGCCGGTGCCGGTGATGCCCAGCACGGGGGCCTTGGCCTGCTTGGCGGCGGCATGCAGGTCGGCCACCAGCGCGGCGTCGGCCTTGCCGTTCTCCAGTGCGGTGATCAGCTGGGCCAGGCAACGCCAGGCGGCCTCGGTGTGGCCCTGGATGGCCGACAGCGCGGTGGGCGCATACCCCGTCAGATCGCGGTCGGCGCGCATCACCATCTCGCCGATCATTCCCTGCAGGCCCATGCGCTGGCCGTCCTCGGGGCTGAAGATGCGCACGCCGTGGTCGGCCAGCATGCGGATCTCGTCGGGCACGATCACGCCGCCGCCGCCGCCGAACACCTGGATGTGCTCGCCGCCGCGGGCCTTCAGCAACTCGACCATGTAGGTGAAGTACTCGTTGTGGCCGCCCTGGTAGCTGCTGACGGCGATGCCCTGCACATCCTCCTGCAGCGCGGCGGTGACCACCTCGTCGACCGAGCGGTTGTGGCCCAGGTGGATCACCTCGGCGCCCATGCCCTGCAGGATGCGCCGCATGATGTTGATGGCAGCGTCGTGGCCGTCGAACAGGCTGGCGGCGGTGACGAAGCGCACCTTGTGCGTGGGCCGGTAGTTGGCCAGGGCCTGGAACTCGGCGGACAGGTCGGTCATCGGGTGTCTCCTGCAGATCGTGGGTGGTGCACGGCGGGCATGGCGCCAGCAAGCGCCGAGTCTAGGGCGGCGCGGCCCGCGGCGGGATGGCGCAAACGTGCGGGTGGCTGAGCGCTTTTGCCAGAATGCACCGATGCCCGCCGACCCCCCGCTGCCCGAGCGCAGCGTGTCCATCGCCTTCGTGCGCAGCGCCGTGCAGGCGCTGGACCCTGCTGGCCGCGCCGCCGTGCTGGCCGAGGCGGGCATCGCCGCGCCACTGCTGGCGCAGGATGCCGCCCGCGTGCCGGCCCAGGCCTTTGCCCGGTTGTGGATGGCGGTGGCCCGGGCGCTGGACGACGAGTTCTTCGGCCTCGACGCCCGGCGCATGAAGGTGGGCACATTTGCCATGCTGTGCCATGCCTTGGCCGGCCAGCCCACCGTGGGCACGGCGCTGCGCCAGGCCCTGCGTGGCTTCGGCCTGTTCTTCGACGACATCGGCGCCAGCCTGCAGGTGGCCGGCGGCCAGGCCATGCTGCAGATCCACAACCGCATCCGCGCCCGGCATGGCACGCCCGATGCCGCCCGCTTCGCCGACGAAACCCTGCTGGTGATGCTGCACGGCCTGCTGTGCTGGCTGGCGGGCCGGCGCGTGCCGCTGGCCCGGGTGGACTGGGCGCATGCGGCGCCGGCCCATGCCGACGAGTACCGGCGCATGTTCGGGCCGCTGCAGCGTTTTGGCGCGCCGGCCACCGCCGCGGTGTTCGACGCCCGGGTGCTGGGCGCGGCGACCACCGTCACCCCGGCCAGCCTGAAGGCCTTTCTGCGCGACGCACCGCAGTCGGTGTTCCTCAAGCAGGTGGTGTCCACCAACCTGGGCGACCGCGCCCGCCGGCTGTGCCGTAGCGCGCTGGACAGCGGCGCGCCGGCGCCCACGCTGGCCGAGCTGGGCCGGGCGCTGGGCCTGTCCACCGCCACGCTGCGGCGCCGGCTCGATGCCGAAGGCGCAGCCTGGGGCCCGCTGAAGGACGCCGTGCGGCGTGACCTGGCGCTGCAACTGCTGGCCGACGGCCACCTGAGCGTGGCCGACATCGCCACCCGCCTGGGCTTCGAAGATGCCAGCACCTTCTACCGCGCCTTCCGCAAGTGGACCGGCAGCGCGCCGGGCGCCTGGCGCAGCGCACAGCAGGCCGCCGCGGTGGCTGGATAGACTGCGGCCACGATGAACAAGGCCTTCACCAAGGAGCCGGATGGCGACAGCGACGATGACGACGGCGGCCCCGGCCTGCCGCCGCTGCCGCCGGGCGGCAAGAACTACATCACTCCCGCCGGCTACCAGCGCCTGCGCGCCGAGCTGATGGCGCTGATCGACGACGAGCGGCCGAAGATGGTGGAGACCGTCTCCTGGGCCGCCAAGAACGGCGACCGCAGCGAGAACGGTGACTACCTCTACGGCAAGAAGCGCCTGCGCGAGATCGACCGCCGCATCCGCTTCCTGACCAAACGGCTCGACATCGCCGAGGTGGCCGACCCCAGCCTGCACCATGGCAATGACCAGATCTTCTTCGGCGCCACCGTCACCTATGCCAACAGCAAGGGCGACGAGCGCACCATCACCATCAAGGGCATCGACGAGGCCGACAACCTGGCCGGCGAGGTGAGCTGGATCGCGCCGATCGCCCGCGCGCTGCTGAAGGCCCGTGAAGGTGACGAGGTGAAGCTGCAGACGCCAGGCGGCGTGGAAGTGCTGGACATCCTCGAGGTGCGCTATCCGCCGCCGCAGTGACCGGTTCTGGCCCTGGTTGCTGCGCTGGCTGTGGTGGTTGACTGTCTTTGCGGCGGCAGCGGGTGGATCGGCCGGTGCGGCCCGGGCCGCGGCGCCACCAGAGCCGCTGCGCCTGGATGCCGCGCGCAGCAGCCACGACGCCTGGCCCCATGGACGGCTGCTGACAGGCGCCGACCCCGCCTGGACCGCCGAGCAGGTGCTGCGCCGGCTGCCTGACTTCACCCGCCCCACCGGCCCGGCGGCCAACCTGGGCTCGCAGCCCGGTGCGGTGTGGCTGCACCTGCAGGTGCAGGCGCCGGTGGGCGCCAGCCAGCCGTGGCTGCTGGACATCGACAACCCGGCGCTCGACCGGGTGGAGGTGTTCGTCGCCCACCAGGGCCAGGTGCAGCGCCGTGCACTGGTCGGCGACACCGTGCCCGTGGCCCAACGGGCCAGCACCCACCGCACCTTGGTGGTGCCGCTGGCGCTGCCGCCGGGCCAGGTGGCCGACCTGCTGGTGCGGGTGCAGTCCACCGGCACGCTGATGCTGCCCATGGTGCTGCTGCAGCCCGACGCGCTGCAGGCGCGCGAGTCGCGCGTGCAACTGCTGCAGGGCCTGCTGGCCGGCGTGGGCCTGTGCCTGCTGGTCTACAGCCTGCTGCACTGGGTGGCCACGCGTGACCGCATGTTCGCCTGGTATGCGCTGTCGCTGGCCGGCACCATCGGCTTCTTCCTCGCCTTCCATGGCCTGGGCAACCAGCACCTGTGGGG
>JAGOBT010000504.1 GCA_017999135.1 Burkholderiaceae bacterium | reverse complement strand
CGTCGCGGGAGCATGGGGGGCTCAGAACCGGTGTTGCCAGCGCGCCGACAGCAACAGGTTGCGCGGCGTGCCGGGTTCGTAGAAGCGGCCGTTGCCGTCGTTGACGATCACGCTGCCGACATGGTCGCGGTCGAGCAGGTTGTCGACCCGGGCCAGCAGTTCCAGCGCGTCGCTGGGGCCCAGCGCCAGCTTGCCCGACCAGCGCAGGTGCACCAGGCCGTAGCCCGGCGCGGCGGCGGTGTTCAGGTCGTTGGCGGCGGTGCGGGCCATGGCGCGCCATTCCACCGCCCATTCACCGCCCAGCGGGCCAGCGCGCCAGGCGGCCTGGGCCCAGGCATTGGCGCGCTGGGTGCCGGCAATGCGGTTGCCTGCGGGCACGGCCACGGCGGGGTTGTTGGGGGTGGGGCACGGTGCCGACGTGCAGGTGGTGAAGCCATCGGCATAGTCGGCATGCAGCAATGACAACGCCGCCTGCAGCTTCAGCCCGGTGGCCGGGCGCCAGGTGGTGGCCAGCTCGGCGCCATGGCGCCGCGTGCGGCCCACGTTCTGGAACGACGCCCGCCCGCCGGTGTTGCTGCGCACGCCGATCTCGTCGTCGGTGTGCACCACGAACAGCGTGGCGTCCACGTCCAGCGCCGGGCTGCGCCACTTGCTGCCCACCTCGGCCTGCCGGCTGGTCTGGCCCTGCAGCGTCTTGTTGAAGCCGGAGTTGTCGGCGCTGTAGGCCAGTTCGCCCAGCGTCGGGGATTCAAAACCGCGCGCCACGCTGGCATGCAGCACCCAGGCGGGTGCCAGCTTCCAGCGCAGGCCCAGCACCGGGTTGGTGTAGTCGAAGCGCAGGCTGCCGCTGTCATCGCCGTTCAGGCCCTTGATGTAGCGGTCTTCCACGTCGATGCGGACGCGGCCGGTGCGCAAGCCGGCGGTGGCGCTGAGCGTGGGGCTCAGCGCCCAATCGGCCTGCAGGAAGGCGTCGCGGCTCTCGGCGCTGTTGGTCTCGTCGCGGCGCGGATCGCCCAGCACGCCCAGCACCGTGGGTGCAGCCGGCGGGTTGGTCACCGGGCCGGTGAAGTTCTCATAGCCGCGGCGGTCATCGGTCTGGCGTTCCAGCGCCACGCCGGCCACCGCCTCCACCCCACCCCAGCCGAACTGCAGGCGCGCCTCCACGCCCTCGTAGCGGCGGTCGAAGTCGATGACGCCGCCGCCGTGGCGCTGCCAGGTTGGCGTGGCCTGGCCGGCGTTGCGCTGGGTCAACGGCGGAATTGCCAGGTACTGCACCACGCTGCGCTTGCCGCTGTGCAGGCTGAGGCTGCTCTCGCGCAGCACGCCACCGTCGGCGAACTGGTGGCGCCAGTTCACGCCGGCCTGGGTCTGGGCGATGGTCTTGCGGGTGTTGTACTGCAGCGCCACCGCTGCCGTGCCGTGCGGGTCGGCCTGCAGATCAGCCTGGCTCAGGCCCAATGGATCCTGCGCATCCTGCGCATGGTCGGACACCAGCAGCACCACGCGGTCGTTGGCGCCCTGCCAGCCCAGGCGCACATTGGCCAGGCGGCGGTCGGCCGCACCCTGCGGGCGGAAGCCGTCGGTCTCCAGTTTCGACACACTGGCACGCAGGTCGAACCCGTTGCCCAGCGGCGCGGCCAGGCCCGCCCGCGCCTGGCGCAGCCCGAAGCTGCCGGCATCCACGCCCAGCTCGCCCTGGGCAGTGGTGACCGGCGCGCCGAACAGCGCAATCACGCCGCCCGAGCTGTTGCCGTACAGCACCGAATACGGCCCGCGCAGCACCTCCACCCGCTGGGCGCCGGCCAGATCGAAGTGGGCCACCTGGCCTTGCCCGTCGGGCATGCTGGCCGGGATGCCGTCGGTGTACAGCCGCAGGCCGCGCACGCCGAAGCCGGCCCGGGCGCCAAAGCCGCGGGCGCTGGTCTGCAGGTCCTGCGCGTAGTTGTTGCGGTTGTTCACCACCAGGCCCGGCACGGCCACCAGCGCCTCGGACAGGTTGACCATCGGCCCGGCATCACGCAGGGCGGCGGCGTCCACTGCGGTGATGGCATAGGGCGCGTCCAGCACGCGCTGTGCACGCGGCGCGCCGGTCACCACCACGGTGTCGGTCTGGGCCAGGGCCAGGGTCGGGGCAGCGGCACACGCCAGCCAGGCAGCCGCAGCCAGGGTGGAGCGCAAGGGGATCGACGGTCTCATCAGCACGATTCGCAAGGGATGCCCGCAGCAGCCAGGCAAGGGGTGGACAGGGGCAAACGGCCCCGGCAGGAATGGGCTGCATCAGACCGTGGCGCCGCCCCATCACCAAGCCCGCGTTTTCCCGGCCATTGCTTCAAATCGGATCAACCGTGTCGGCATTTGGTATGGTCGTGCGTGGCTCAGCCGAAGCCGCAAAATCTGCAGGGAGCAACATGACGCGACACGCGCAACCGGCACGGGGCAACACGACGGAGTGCAGTCCATGACCCGCATCTATCTGGTCGACGACCAGCTGATCCTGCGTGACGGCCTGCATGCCTTGCTGGACACCGCCGGCCACCAGGTGGTGGGCGAGAGCAGCGACCCGACCCAGGCCGTGGTCGAGGCGCAACAGCAGCAGGCCCAGGTGATGCTGCTCGACCTGGGCCTGGGCGAACGCTCCGGCTTCGAGGTACTGCAGGAACTGAAAAAACGTGAATCACCGGTCAAGGCGATCGTGCTCACGATGTCGGCCCAGCCACGCCACGTGGCCGAAGCGGTGCGTCTGGGTGCCGCCGGCTATGTGCTGAAGGACGCCGGCGCGGCCGAGCTGTTGCAGGCCATCGACACCGTGGCCGCCGGCCGCCGCTTCTTCGGCCCGCAGGTGGCCGACCTGGCGTTGCAGGCGTTGACCAATGATGCACCGGCCGACCCGTTCGCCATCCTGTCGCCGCGCGAGCGGCAGATCGTCACCATGGTCGTCAACGGCCTCAGCAGTGCAGCCATCGGCACGCAGCTGCACCTGTCGCCCAAGACAGTGGACACCTACCGCAGCCGGGTGATGGCCAAACTGGGCGTGGCCGGTGTCACGTCGCTGGTGCGGCTGGCGGTGCGCGAAGGCCTGGTCGAGAAGTAGGCCGCTGCCCGCTGCCACTGGCCGACAACGCTAGACAGCGCAGCTGCGGAACCCGACAAACCCCTCGTCGCGCGCACCGGCCACCGCCTGGCGCGCGCGCGGATGCCGCAGCCGCAGGCTGCCCCAGGCGCTGGCCCCGCGCTGCACCCGCGTGCCA
>JAGOBT010000503.1:1953-3249 GCA_017999135.1 Burkholderiaceae bacterium | reverse complement strand
CCCACGTCGGCGCCGCGGCGCACACCCTGACATGGGGCCGGCGCTGCGGGCCTGACGCCGGCCCGCGGTCAGTCCAGCCCGGCGGCCCGCTGCAGCGTACCCACCCGCACGCCCAGCAGGCGGATGCGGCGCGTCAGGTCCACCCGCTTCAGGCACAGGCCGGCGGCCAGGCGGATGGTGCCGGCGTCGGCGGTGGGCAGGTCCACCGTCATGTCGCGCGTCACGGTCTTGAAGTCTTCGAAGCGCAGCTTGATGCCGATGGTGCGGCCCTGGTAGCCCTTGCGCTGCAGGTCGCTGGCCACCTGCTCGGCCAGGCGGGTGAAGATGGCGCCCAGCTCGGCCTTGTCACGCCGGGCGTGCAGGTCGCGGTCGAAGGTGGTCTCGCGGCTCATGCTCACCGGCTCGCTGTGGGTCACCACCGGGCGGTCGTCCACGCCGTGGCTGGCATCGTGCAGCCAGCCGCCGTAGTGCGCGCCGAAGTGCTGCACCAGCCAGGCGCGGTCACGCTCGGCGATCTGGCCGATGGTGCTGATGCCCAGCGCTTCCAGCTTGGCGCCGGCCTTCGGGCCGATGCCGTTGATGCGCCGCGCCGGCAGTGGCCAGATGCGCTGCGGGATGTCGGCCTGCGTCAGCAGGCACAGGCCATCGGGCTTGTCCAGGTCGCTGGCGATCTTGGAGAGCAGCTTGTTCGGCGTCACGCCGATGCTGCAGCTCAGGCCGGTGGCGCGTCGCACGTTGTTCTTCAGGTCCAGCGCGATGGCGCGCACGCCGCCGTGCGGGTCATGGGCCACCGAATCCTGCGCGCCGGGCAGGTCGGTCAGGTCGATGTAGATCTCGTCGATGCCGCGGTCCTCGATCAGCGGCGCCAGCTCGGCCACCGCGGCCTTGAAGCGGCGTGAATAGGCGCGGTACTGCTCGAAGTCGGTCGGCAGCAGCACCGCCTGTGGGGCGCGCAGAGCGGCCTTCATCAGCCCCATGCCGCTGTGCACGCCCAGGTCGCGCGCCGGGTAGGTGGCGGTGGTGATGACGCCGCGCCCGGCATAGCCGGCCAGCGTGGCAAAGCGCCGCGTGCCGTCGGGCAGCAGCTCGGGCTGGTGGCGGCGGCCGCCGCCGATGACCACCGGCATGCCCTTCAGCTCAGGGTAGCGCAGCAGTTCCACCGAGGCATAGAACGCGTCCATGTCCAGGTGGGCGATCCAGCGGCGCGCAGGCATGCGCCGATTGTGCGGCGCGGGTCGCCGCCGGCCAGCGCACTGCCCAGGCCGCCCGCTGCGTTGCCATTCGTCACAGATGGTG
>JAGOBT010000503.1:0-1853 GCA_017999135.1 Burkholderiaceae bacterium | reverse complement strand
GAACGCGTCCATGTCCAGGTGGGCGATCCAGCGGCGCGCAGGCATGCGCCGATTGTGCGGCGCGGGTCGCCGCCGGCCAGCGCACTGCCCAGGCCGCCCGCTGCGTTGCCATTCGTCACAGATGGTGTCTTCTTGAAATGGGTAATTTGCACATATGATGGCGACACACGGCAGACAACGCCGCTGGATGGAGCACCTGATGCACCCCTTGCACCGCCTGTTCACCCCCGCCCGCGGCCTGCTGGCCGCTTCGCTCTCGGCCCTGCTGCTGGTCACCGCCTGCGGCGGCGGCCGTGGCGACGACAGCGCCAGCACCTCCGACGCCACGGCCACCGCCGCGCCCACCGCCTTCACCCAGGGCACCATCACCGGCTTCGGCTCGGTGATCGTCAACGGCGTGCGCTTCGACGACAGCAGTTGCACCGTCACCGACGACAGCGGCACGGCGCAGGCACTGGGTGCCCTGCGCCTGGGCATGCGGGTCGAGATCGACAGCAGCGCCGTCGACACCACCACCGCCACGGCGCGCGCCCATGCGTTGCGCTTCGGCGGCCTGGTCACCGGCCCGGTGGAGGCGGTGGACGCCACCGCCGGCACGCTGACGGTGCTGGGCCAGGGCGTGGACGTGACCAGCACCACCGTGTTCGACGACAGCCTGGCCGGCGGCCTGGCGGCCGTGGCCGCCGGCGCGGTGGTGGAGGTGCATGGACTGCGCGACAGCGCCACCGGCCGCATCACCGCCACCCGCATCGAGCCCGAGAGCAGCGCCACCACGTACAAGCTGCGCGGCGTGGTCAGTGCGCTGGACAGCACGGCCAAGACCTTTCGCATCGGCACCGCCACCATCAGCTTTGCCGGCGTGGCCACCGTGCCCGCCACCCTGGCCGACGGCGTGAGCCTGCGCGTGCAGCTGGCCACCGCGGCGGTGGCTGGTGTGTGGCAGGCGCAGTCGCTGGGCGCGAAGACCCGTGCCACCACCACAGCCGCCCAGGCCCATGTGCATGGCGCCATCACCGCCTTCACCTCAGCCACCGCCTTCAGCGTGGATGGCATCCCGGTGGACGCGGCCAATGCCAGCTTCCCCGACGGCAGCACCGGCTTGGCCCTGGGCGTGCAGGTGGAGGTGCACGGCACGCTGACCAACGGCACCATCATCGCCACCCAGGTGGAGCTGGAGAGCCACCACCGTGGCGACGACGACCGCCAGTTCCGCCTGCACGGCAGCATCACCTCGGTCGACACCACGGCCAAGACCTTCGTGCTGCGCGGTGTCACCGTCAGTTATGCCGGCACCGTCACCTACGACCAAGGCACCGAGGCGGGCCTGGTGGCCGGCGCCCGGGTCGCGGTGCGCGGCACCGTGGGTGCCAGCCGCACCGAGCTGGCAGCCGTCAGGATCAAGTTCGAGTCGTGACCGGCTGACTGCCCGGACAAACCGCCCGGCCAACGCGCCCGGCCCGGCACCCACGTGGTGGCCGGGCCGCCCGTACCATGCCCCTCTGACCGCACACCCCCTGCACCGAACCCGCCCGACATCCCGCCGCCGTGAGCACCGCCCCCGCCTCGCCCGACGCCCTGGCCACCGCCTTGCGCCAGCTGCTGGCGCCATTGGCCCGGCTGGCACTGGCGCAGGGGGTCACGCATGCCACGCTGGACGAGCTGATGAAACAGGCCCTGGTGGACGCCGCCGACCAGGCGCATGCCGCGCTGCCACCGCACCGCCGCGTCAGCCGCATCACCACCGCCACCGGCATCCACCGGCGCGAGGTGACGCGCCTGGTGGCCGCCCTGCGCGACGGCGCCGCGCAGCAGGCGCCGCCAGCGCGCAGCCATGCGAGCGAGCTGTTTGCGCA
>JAGOBT010000502.1 GCA_017999135.1 Burkholderiaceae bacterium | reverse complement strand
GTCTGCGCCGACACGATGCTGTCCATCAGGAAGGTGATCTGCCCGGCGATCAGGTCCGTCACCACCAGGCCGGTGCCGCGGTAGGGGATGTGCACCACGAACAGCCCGCCCGCGCGCCACTTGAACATCTCGGCCGACAGGTGCGGATAGGTGCCGATGCCGCTGGAACCGAAGTTGTACTTGCCCGGGTTGGCCTTCAGCATCTTGATCAGATCGAGCGCATTGCCCTTGGGGAAGCCGGCGCCCACCACCAGCACGCTGGGCGCATTGGCCACATGGGCGATGGGCGCGAAGTCCTTGAACGCGTCGTACGGCATCTTCGGGTTCAGCGCGGGGCCGATGGAATGCGTGCTGCTGGTGGCCAGCAGCAGGGTGTGGCCGTCGGCCGGCGCCTTGGCCACCAAATCGGCGCCGATGGTGCCGCCGGCGCCGGGCTTGTTGTCGATGACGACCTGCTGGCCGAGCGCGGCGCCCAGCTTCTGCGCCAGCAGGCGGCCGACGATGTCGGTGGCGCCACCGGCCGGGAACGGGATCACCAGCCGCAGCGGCTTGGCCGGCCAGGCCTGGGCGGCGGCAGACAGCGGCAGGGTGGCCAGGGCAGGCAGGGCGAACAGGGCAGTGCGGCGTTGCATGGTCGGGTCGGCAGGTCAGGTGGGGGACCGCAGTGTCGCCGCTGCGGCCGCGCCGGGGTTTGCGTCCACGCACACGCGCCATGCGGCCACGGCCAGCGTGTGCATCCACAGAAATTCGCGCCCCATCCACTGCAGCAGCTCGGCATGGAAGGCCGGGCGCATGCGCCAGCGGCGCGGGCCCAGCGGGTCCAGCCAGCCCTGGTCCACCGCCGCCAGCAGGAAGTTGCGCGCGCTGCCGCGCGACACGCCCACCCGCGCGGCGATCTGCTGCGGCCAGCCTTCGGTCAGCACCTGGCCGTCGGGCTGGGTCTGCATGTGGCGCACCAGGCTCAGCAGCTGCGGGTAGCCCTTCTCGCGGTTGGTGATCCAGTTCATCGCCGGCAGGCCCTGGGTGATGGCGAAGCGCTCCAGCAGCAGCGGCAGCATGCGGTAGGTGAACAGCTCCGGCACGAAGCCGGGTGTGTCGACCATCTGCTGCGGCGTGGCCGGCAGCGGCAGCGCGCCGGCAATGCCACCCAGGAAGCCCTGCACATAGCCGCCCATCGCCTGGCGCAGCAGCGGCGTGGGCTCCAGCGGGCGCAGGCGCGCGTCACCCGGCCCGGCGCAGGGCTGCAGCAGGCCGGCCACCCGGGCATGGGCCAGGATGGTCTTGATGCGCGAGGCACCGCCTTCGACCAGCCGGTGGTCGAGCCGGGCATAAAAATCCAGCACGCGGCCGGGGGTGATGCTCACGCCGGGCTGGCTGGCGTCGCGCTGGTGGTCCAGCCACAGGCAGGCCAGCAGCAGCACATAACGCGCGTTGTTGCGCATCACGCTGCCCAGCACCGGCGTGGCGTTGTAGCCGGCCTGCCAGCCGTCGGCAAACTGATGCATCGCCGCTTCGAACCCCGGCCGCTGCGACAGCGCTGCGGCGGCGGCCGTCAGGCCGGGCACGTCCAGTGTGCCGGCGCGCCAGTGGCGCGGGTGGTCACGCAGCCAAGGGACCGGGGGCGACAGCGGGGCGGGCAGCGGGCCGGGCAATGGCATGGCGGTGGTGCAGGGTCCTAACGCCCGCCCTGTGCGTCATCGATGCGGATGGTGGTGCCGGTGACGAAGTCACTGGCCGGTGCCACCAGGTACAGCAGCGTGCTGTCCATCTGCGCCGGGTCGCCCAGCCGCTGGCGCGGAAAACCCTGCGTGATGTCGCCCACCCGCTGCAGCATGCCGTCCATCATCTCCGAGGCAAACGCGCCCGGCGCAATGGCATTGACGTTGATGCCGAACTTGGCCCATTCCACCGCCAGCGCCTCGGTCATGCGCACCACGGCCATCTTGGTGGTGGCGTACAGCGCGGCGCCGCCGCCCTTGTACTGGTAGGCCGCCATCGACGCGATGTTGACGATGCGCCCCGGCTGCTGCGCCGCCATGCGCCGGCGGGCGAATTCGCAGCTCAGCAGCCAGGGGGCGCGGAAGTTCACCGCCATCACCCGGTCGATGTCGGCCACGCTCATCTTGTGCGCACGCTGCGCGTCGGGGATGCCAGCGTTGTTGACCAGGATGGCCGGCGACGCGCCCAGCCGCGCGGCGATGTCATCGAACAGCGGCGCGAACTGCGCGTCCTGCGTCACGTCCAGCGCAAAGGCCTCGGCCCGGCCGCCGGCGGCGCGGATGGTCTGCACCAGGGCGTCGAGCCGGTCGGTGCGGCGCGCGGCCACGGCCACGCTGGCACCGGCGGCGGCCAGCACCCGGGCAAAGTGGTGGCCCAGGCCCGACGAGGCGCCGGTGACCAGGGCCACCTGGCCGGTCAGGTCGATCGAGGCATGGGGCAGCGGGTAGTCAGGCATGGCGGTGGGGGTGGGGGCGCACGGGGCGGGCTGACAGGGAACCACCACCAGCCGGGGCCCGTCGGTCACCGATGGGACAAACCGGCCGGGGGCTCACCCGAAGGTGATGGCCGCCGCCCGGTTGGCCAGGCAGGCCAGCACGCTGTGCGCCACGATGCCCGACGTCTTGGGGTTGGCCACCGTGCTGGCGCCCGACACGCTGACCTGCAGGCGCGAGGCGTCGCCCTCGGCGTCGATCTGCCCGGTGTTGCCGGTGGCCGCGGGGTCGGCCACCAGCTGCACCGTGGTGGCGTCCAGCCCCAGGCCGGCCAGCGCCACCGCGGCGGCCAGGTTGGCGTTCTTCGGGAAGCCCAGCGCCGCCTGCCGCGCCGTGCCTTCGAACACCACGGTGCGTGCGCGCAGCGCCAGCAGGTCGAACTGCTGCGCCGCCGGCGTGCCCAGCCAGGCGGCCGGCGGCTTGGTGCTGGTGTAGCGCACCCGCTGCAGGCCGGCCTGGCGCAACGCCATCAGCCCGTCGAGCCCGGCGATGGCGCCCACCGGCAGCACCAGCTGCGTGCCGCCCTGGCGCGCCGCCTGGCGCAGAGCGGTGTGCAGCGCCGCGTCGGCCAGCGCGCCCACCGACAGGGCGAGCAGCGGCGTGCCGCCGGCCAGCACCTGCACGCCATGCGCGGCCACCGCGCCCTGGCCGGCGGCCTCCACCACACCATCGGGCGCCAGCGCCAGCAGCGCGGGCAGGTCGGTCACCACCGCCACGCCGGGTGGCACCGCGGCTTGCGCATCGGCCACCTGGTGCGGCCGCACCAGCAG
>JAGOBT010000052.1 GCA_017999135.1 Burkholderiaceae bacterium | reverse complement strand
GCCAGTTCGCGCGTGGACGTGGCGGCGTAGCCCTGGTGCGCAAACAGGCGCAGGCCGGCGCGCAGCAGGCGGGCGCGTGCGGGGTCGGGCTCGGTGCCGGGGGCCGCAGTGGTGCCAGTGGGCGCGGTCGGCCGGGAGGGTGGAGGAACCATGGCGCGCAGTCTAGGCGATCAAATCAAACGTTTGATTAACCTTTCGTCACCGCAGGGTTTCCACGGTGTTGGGCTGCCGCGTGGCAGCAGGCCGGCTTGATCTGGCTGCTTGCGCCGGGCGTGCCACAGGCATAGGCTGGCCTGCACCCACGCACCCCAACCGCGCCCGCCCTGCGGCCTGTTGCACCGCGAGCGCTCCACCGCAAGGAGACCCCGCCATGCCCAGCCCATCCCCTGTTGCCGGCAGCCCAGGCGCCGCCGCCCCCGACGCCGCGGTGCAGGTCACCGACATCCGCAGCCTGGCCCTGGTGGGCCCGTCGGGTGCCGGCAAGACCAGCCTGGCCGAAGCCCTGCTCGCTGCCAGCGGCGCCATTGCCAGCCCCGGCAGCGTGGAGCGCGGCAGCACCGTGGCCGACCACGACCCGCTGGCCCGGCGCATGGGCCATTCGCTGCAGTCGGCGGTGCTGCACTGCCACTGGCAGGGCAGCCGCATCCACCTCGTCGACACCCCCGGCGCGCCCGATTTCATCGGCCACAGCCTGCCGGCGCTGGAAGCGGTGGACACCGCGGTGGTGGTGGTGGACGCCACCACCGGCGTCGAGCCGATGGCGCTGCGCATGATGCAGCACGCTGCCGAGCGCCGGCTCGACCGGGTGGTGGTGGTCAACCGCATCGACGCGCCCGGCGTCGACCTGGCCGCCGTGCTGGCGCAGATCCAGGCCGCCTTCGGGCGTGAATGCCTGCCGCTGAACCTGCCCTGCAGCGCCACCAACGGCGGGCCGGTGCAGGTGGTCGACGCCTTCTTCAACCGCAGCGGCACCAGCGACTTCGGCCCGGTGGAGGCCGCCCACCGGGCGCTGGTGGAGCAGGTGGTCGAAGTCGACGGCGCCTTCGTCGAGCGCTACCTGGCCGACGGCGATGTCGACGCCACCGAGCTGCACGCACCGCTGGAGCAGGCGCTGCGCGAGGGCCACCTGATCCCGGTGTGCTTCGTGTCGGCGCGCACCGGCGCGGGCGTGGCGGCGCTGCTGAATGTCATCCACCACCTGCTGCCACACCCGGGCGAGGGCAACCCGCCAGCCTTTCTGCGCGGCGAGGGTGCCGGCGCGGTGCCGATCCAGGCGTTGCCGGACCCGGCGCTGCATGTGCTGGCGCATGTGTTCAAGGTGACGGTCGACCCCTACATCGGCAAGCTGGGCGTGCTGCGGGTGCACCAGGGCCGCATCACCCCGGGCAGCCTGCTGTACGTGGGTGACGGCCGCAAGCCGTTCCGCGTGGCCCACCTGTACCGGCTGCAGGGCAAGGCGCACACCGAGGTGCCGCTGGCGCTGCCGGGCGACCTCTGCGCCATCGCCAAGGTGGACGCGCTGCACTTCGACGCCGTGCTGCACGACGCCGCCGAGGACGACCACATCCACCTGGCGCCACTGCCGCTGCCCGAGCCGGTGCACGGCCTGGCGCTGGCACCGAAGCGGCGCGGCGACGAGCAGCGTCTGTGGGACGCCCTGGCCAAGCTGGTGGACGAGGACGTGTGCCTGAAGGTGGCGCACCCGGCCGGCACCAGCGAGACCGTGGTCTACGGCCTGGGCGAGCTGCATCTGCGCATGCTGCTGGAGCGGCTGCGCGAGCAGCACCGCATCGAGGTGGACACCAGCCCGCCGCGCATCGCCTACCACGAGACGGCCACCGCCGCCGCCGAGGGCCACCACCGCCACAAGAAGCAGACCGGCGGCGCCGGCCAGTTCGGCGAGGTGCGGTTGCGGGTGGAGCCGCTGCCGCGCGGTGCCGGCTTCGCGTTCGTCGACGCGGTCAAGGGCGGCGCCATCCCCGGCGTCTACATCCCGGCGGTGGAGAAAGGCGTGCGCGAGGCCATGGCCGGCGGCGCGATTGCCGGCCACCCGGTGGTGGACGTGCGCGTGACCGTGCTCGACGGCAAGCACCACAGCGTGGACAGCAAAGAGATCGCCTTCGCCACCGCCGGGCGCAAGGCCTTCCTGGCGGCGATGCGCGAGGCGCGGGCGATCGTGCTGGAACCCATCGTCGACCTGCAGATCAGCGCGCCGGCCGCCGCGATGGGCGACATCACCGGCGACCTGGCCGCCCGCCGCGGCATGGTGGCCGGCACCCAGACCGGCGCGCTGGGCACGGTGGTGATCCAGGGCCGCGCGCCGCTGAGCGAGCTGGCGGGTTACCAGACCCGCCTGAACGCGATGACCAGCGGCGAGGGCCGCTACACGCTGGCGCTGTCGCACCACGAGCCGGTGCCGCCGGCGGTGCAGGCGCAGATGACGGCGGGCTGGCAGGCGCGCGACGACGACTGAGCAGCCATCTCCTCCGAACAGACAGATCGGACTGCCCGTTTCAAATCTATATGCGACTTGTTCGCATTTGCGTTAGCATGGCGGCATCGATGTCCACCACGTGGTGCCTGCCATGTCCACTGCCCTGCTTTCCGCCCTGCCCGGCCACGGCCCGGGGGTCGCCACCGCCGGCTTCCCGCGCCGCCGCCAGCCCACCGGCCTGATCGCCATCGCTGCACTGCATGCCGCCTTGGTGTGGCTGCTGCTGGAGGGTGACACGGTGCAGCGTGCGGTGCACCAGGTGTCGCCGCTGATGGTGGCGCTGCTGCACACGCCGGCCCCCGCTCCCCAGCCCGCACCGGCCCTGCCGCCACTGCCGCGCCAGGCCGTGCCGCTGCCGACGCCCGCCCTGCTGCCGGCGCCCGAGGTGCGGGTGGCCGATGCGCCGCCGGCACCGGTGCCCGAGGCGGTGGTGGCCGTCGCTGCGCCCGCGGTCGTGCCCGCCTGGCCCGCCGCCATCACCCCGCCGGCACCGGTGGCGGCCGAGCCGGCCCCGCCGCGCGCCGCCGCCGCGCCGCCCGCACCGCCGGTGCTGGCCGCCAGCGCCATCCGCTACCGCGTGCCGCCGGCCATCGCCGTGCCAATGGCGTCGCGCCGGCTGGGCGAGGCCGGGACCGTGCTGCTGCGGGTGTGGGTCGACGCCCAGGGCCTGCCGCGCCAGGTGAGCGTGCACCGCTCGTCGGGCTTTGCCCGGCTCGACGAACAAGCCATCGCTGCCATGCGCGAGGCGCGCTTCCAGCCCGTCACCGACGGCGGCAGCGCCATCGACTGGGTGGTGATCGCCCCACTGCAGTACGAGATCGACTGACGCGCCCGCCGCGCCACCACCCGCACCCACGTCGCCTGCCTGCCCAGGTGCCCGCCGGCATCTGTGGCCGCCGCATGGCCAATTCACCGTCCACAGCCACACCGGAGCCCTCTGCCCATGACCCGCCCCTTCACCACCACCCCGCTGCTCGGCGCCCTGGCCGCCGGCTTCGGCCTGATCGGCCTGGCCCAGGCGCAAACCACCGTTGCCGAACAGGCGGCGCCGGACACCACCCAGCAGATGCCGGTGGTCAAGGCCCGCGCCAGCGCGGTGCGCAGCGGCAAGGACAGCGTGCAGGCCGTCACCACCAGCATCGGCAAGGGCACGCAGGAGCTGCGTGACATCCCGCAGTCGGTGACGGTGGTGACCGAGCGCCTGATCGACGACCGCAACCTCGACACGTTGAAGGAGGCACTGCACAGCACCGCCGGCATCAGCTTCCTGGCGGCCGAGGGCGGCGAGGAAGACATCCGCCTGCGCGGCTTCTCGCTGCAGTCCACCGGCGACATCTTCCGCGACGGCCTGCGCGACCCGGCCTTCTACGAGCGCGACACCTTCGCTGATGACCGGCTGGAAGTGCTACGCGGCTCGGCCAGCATGCTGTTCGGCCGCGGGTCCACCGGCGGCGCAGTCAACCAGGTGAGCAAGGGCCCGCTGCTGTTCGGCCGCAGCGAGGTGGGGCTGACGGTGGGCTCGCGCGGCTATCTGCGTGGCACGGCCGACCTGAACATCCGCCTGGGCGAAAACAGCGCTGCACGCGTCAACGCCATGCTGACCCAGGCCGACAACGGCGGCGACCGCATCGACAAGCAAGGCCTGGCCGTGGCGGCGGGCTGGGGCATCGGCACGCGCCACGAGTTCCAGGCCAGCCTGTACCACCTGGACAACAACAACGGCATCCACTACGGCCTGCCGTACCTGACGCCCACCACCGGCAGCGCCGAGCGCCGGCTGCTGGATGTGCCGGCGGGCAACGTCTACGCAGCCGCCAGCGACTACAACCGCGGCGGTGCCGACCTGGCCACCCTGACCCACATCCACCGCATCGGCCCCGGCAGCGAACTCAAGACCACCCTGCGCAGCGGCCGCTTCGACCGCGACCTGCGCGCATCGGCGATCCGCTTTGCGGCCGCCAACCTGCAGCCTGACGGCAAGGCCGTCACCGGCGATACCATCAGCGCCGCCACCGTGCTCACCCGCGGCAACAACGTCAAGATCCAGAACCTGGAGACGCTGACGCTGCAGAGCGACTACAGCGGCAAGTTCAACGCCCTGGGGTTCAAGCACAGCGTGCAGGCGGGCCTGGACGCGGCGCGCGACCAGTTCGAGAACTTCAGCGCCAGTGCCATCGCTGCCAAGCCGCGCACCACGCTGGGCACGCCCAACGACGGTGGCAGCGTGGACGAAGCCAGCCGGGTGCTGACCCTCAACCGCACCTTCGATTCCAAATCGCTGGGCCTGTATGCGCAGGACCTGGTGCAGCTGGCACCGCACTGGAAGGTGCTGCTGGGCCTGCGCTGGGACAAATTCAGCGGCGACTACAACACGCCGCAGATCGGCACCACCGCCCCCACCCACCGCGCGCGCAGCGATTCGCTGTGGAGCAAGCGCTTCGGTGTGCTGTACCAGCCCAGCGCGTTCAGCAGCTTCCACTTCAGCTACGGCACCTCGTTCAACACCTCGGGTGACGCCTACCAGTACGACGCCCTGGGCACCAACACCCCGCCCGAAGGCAGCGTCAACTACGAGCTGGGCAGCAAGCTCGACCTGGCCGACGGCAACCTGAGCCTGCGTGCCGCCCTGTTCCACAGCATCAAGACCAACGAGCGCAACCGCGATTCGGAAACCGTCAACGCCACCAACTACGTGCTGTCGGGCGAGCGCCATGCTGCGGGCCTGGAGTTCGACATCGCCGGGCGCATCAACAAGCAGTGGGAGGTGTTCCTCAGCTATGCCTGGATTCCCGACGCCAAGGTGGACAAGGGTGCCGACCAGATCAATGGCGCCGGCATCGTCACCTGCGTCAACTGCAGCCTGCAGGGGGAACCGGTGGGCGTGCGGCCGGGCCTGATCCCGCGCCACAGCGGCACGGTGTGGACCACCTACCAGCTGACGCCGCAGTGGCGCATCGGCGGCGGCCTGAATGCGCGCAGCAAGATGGCGCCATACCAGGTCACCAGCTTCGAGACCCCGGGCTATGTGACGGCCGACCTGATGGCCGAGTACACCCTGCGCGACATGAGCTTCAAGCTCAACATCAGCAACCTCACCGACAAGCTCTATGCCGACATGCTCTACCGTGGCCACTACATTCCCGGCAAGCCGCGCACCGTGCAGCTGACCGGCACCTACAAGTTCTGATGCGGAGGCGGCCATGCTGCTGCAGATCCCCGCGCTGCTGACCGACGACGAGCTGCAGCGCGCCCACACCCTGCTGGCCGACGGCCCCTGGGTGGACGGCCGCGGCAGCGCCGGGCCGCAGGCGGCGCTGGCCAAGCGCAACCAGCAGCTGGCCGGCACCAGCCCGCAGGCCGTGGCGCTGCAGCAGCTGGTGCTGGGTGCGCTGGACCGGCATGCGCTGTTCTTCTCGGCCGCCCTGCCCAAGCGCGTGCTGCCGCCGATGTTCAACCGCTACGCCGCCGCGGCGCTGGGCGGCCATGGCGGCGGCGACCACTACGGCAACCATGTCGACCAGGCCATCCGCCACATCGGCAGCGGCCCGCAGGCCGGCCAGCGGGTGCGCACCGACCTGAGCTGCACTGTCTTCCTGGCCGACCCGGCCGGCTACGACGGCGGTGAACTGGTGGTGCAGGACACCTTCGCCAGCCCGCGCATCAAGCTGGCCGCCGGCAGCGCGGTGCTGTACCCCGGCACCAGCGTGCACCGGGTCGAGCCGGTCACACGCGGCGTGCGGTTGGCCAGCTTCTTCTGGATCGAGAGCCTGGTGCGCAGCGACACGCAGCGCCGCCTGCTGTTCGACATGGACCAGGCGCTGATGCGGCTGCGCCAGCGCGACGGCGAATCCGACGAGGCCGTGGCCCTGACCGGCACGTACCACAACCTGCTGCGCCTCTGGGCCGAGACATGACCCTCCCAAGAAGCACCTGCGGCGCTCCCCCCCAGGGGGGCGCCGCCAGCGGACCGGCGGAGCCGGATCCGCGGCGGCCGCTGGGTCAAACCGCACCCAGGCATGCGCCGCTGGACTTTCTTCTCAACGATTTGGCGCCGCTGGCGCACGAGCGGCTGGGCGACGCGGCCTGGGCCTACCTCGCCGGCGGCGCGGCCGACGAGCTGACGCTGGGCGAGAACACCTGCGCCTGGCGGCGGCTCAAGCTGTCGCCACGGGTGCTGCGGCCGCTGGCGGGCGGCCACACCCGCAGCACGCTGCTGGGCCGGCCGCTGCCGCATCCCATCCTGCTGGCGCCGGTGGCCTACCAGACGCTGTTCCATCCCGACGGCGAGCGTGGCAGCGCCCTGGCCGCGGCGATGCAGGGCGCCGGCCTGGTGCTCAGCGCCCAGGCCGGCACCCGGCTGGACGACGTGGCCGCCCTGGTGCGCGACGAACCCGGCCGCGGCCCGCTGTGGTTCCAGCTCTACCTGCAGCCCGACCGCGGCTTCACGCTCGACCTGGTGCGCCGCGCCGAAGCCGCCGGCTACGAGGCCCTGGTGCTCACCGTCGACGCCCCGGCCCACGGCGTGCGGGACCGTGAACTGCGCGCCGGCTTCCGCCTGCCGCCGGGCGTGTCGGCGATCAACCTGCACGGCGCACCGCCCGCGCCACCAGCGGCCGTGCCCGCCGGCGGCAGCGCGCTGTTCGACGGCCTGCTGCACCACGCCCCCACCTGGGACGACGTGGCCTGGCTGCAGGCCCGCACCCGGCTGCCGCTGCTGCTGAAAGGCGTGCTGCACCCGGACGACGCGCTGCAGGCCGCCGGCCTGGGCGTGGCCGGCCTCGTCGTCAGCAACCACGGCGGGCGCACGCTCGACACCGCGCCGGCCACCGCGCTGGCGCTGCCACGCATCGCCGCGGCGCTGGCGGCGCGTCCGGGCCCGCAGCCTGCCCTGCTGGTCGACGGCGGCATCCGCCGCGGCACCGACGTGTTCAAGGCCCTGGCCCTGGGTGCCAGCGCGGTGCTGGTGGGCCGGCCGATGGTGATGGCGCTGGCCGCCGCCGGCGCGCCGGGCGTGGCCCGCGCCATCCGCCTGCTGCGCGACGAGCTGGAGATCACGATGGCGCTGACCGGCTGCGCCAGCCTGGACGACATCGGCCCCGACCGGCTCTGGTCGGCCTGACCCGATCAGCCGGCGTCCGGGGTCATCGCGCGCATGCGCGCCAGGAGGGCCGTCCAGTCCAGCGGCCCGGCGGCAAAACGCTGCTGCAGTTGGCCCAGCACCTGGTCCCAGGCGCGGTCGAAGTAGGTCAGCGCCGCGTCCCACTCGCCGCCATCGCCCCAGCCCGCATGGAACAGCCGCACCAGGCTGGCGTCGGGTCCGTCGGGCACGATGCGCACCACCACCAGCGTGCGCTGGGCGCGGGCGGCCGGCAGCGACGGCGGCGCGTTCCAGTCGACGCTGAACATCTGCGGCGGCTGCAGCGCCAGGAAGCGCATGTCGTCGGCGCCGCGCTGGCCCGGCGGCGCAAACGGATTGAAGTGGATGTGGAAGGCGCCGCCCACCCGGGCGTCGACCTCGGCCTGCGGCGCCATGAAGCTCTCGATGCCTTCGCGGCTGGTCCAGGCCTGCCACACCGCGGCCTGTGGTGCGGCCACCCGCACCTGCTTGTGCAGGGCACGCTCGGGCGGCAGCGGTGGCAAGGGCGGCAGATCCGGTGGCGGTGGGGCGGCATCGTCGGGCGGCATGGCGGTCTCCTGACACGGACGGCCCGACATTCTGGCGCCGCCATGGCGCCGGCGCCAGTGCTGCAGGGCAAGGGCCGTTTATCATCAAGCCATGAATCCCGTGCACGACGTGGCGCGCATCCGCCTGGACAACGCCATGCGGCTGTTCGATGAATTCGTGCAGGCCGCCGTCAGGCAGCCCGACGCCGCCACCCTGCGCGGCCTGGAACGGCGCTTTGCCGAGCGGCTGCAGATCCAGCCCAGCTACTGGAGCCAGATCAAGAGCCGCTCACGCCAGATCGGCGAGCGGCTGGCGCGGCAGTTCGAGCAGTTGTGCCGCAAGCCGGTGGGCTGGATGGACATGCCGCACGACGGCCCCGCCACGGCGTCGGCACCACTGGCCGCGCCAGCAGCCGCCCCGTCGCCCAGCCAGCCGCAGGACGACGACGAGCGCTTCATCGTCGGCCTGGTACTCACCTACTACCGACGCCACCCACAGCGCGCCCGCACCCGGCTGCTCGACCTGCTGGGCGAGGTGCTGACGCCGGAGGCCGATGCCGCCCCGGCCGCCACACCCATGCCCGCCCCCAGGCCGCCCGCCGCGCCCGGCGTGGTGCGCGGCGCAGCGCGGCCGCCCGCCCCGGCGCCGGTGGACGACCGCACGCTGTGGGCCCAAGCGCAAGCCCGGGTGGCGCCGCTGAAGACCAGGCGTTAGGCACCCCCGGCGTTGCCGGCGTCCCACAGTTTGAGGATGGCTGCGCGCGATCGCCGGCAAGTGGTGGCAAAAATCACTTGCGCAAGATAAATTTCTGTTTATCATGAGCGCAAGCTTGTGGTCTTGCAGCCGCCAGCGACACCCGCCGATCCACCCCTTGCCGAGCTGTCTGCCTTGTCCATGTCCGATCCCGCCCTGACCACCCAACGCCCGGTGCACCGCCTGTCGGCCGCCCTGGTGCTGGCCGTGGCATCGGCTGCGCGATCGCACCTGTCCAGCGCTGCCGGTTCGTTTCAAGCCGCACCGTCCGGTGCCGCCCCGGGATAGCCCGCCCCAGCGCGCTGCCCCGAACGGCCCGGATGCCCCCAGCGTCCGGGCCGTTTGCATTTCAGGCCTGACTTGTGTCCCTGTCCTTCAACGTGGCACCCCAGCGTGCCGAGGAGCGCCCCATGAAGATCACCATCACCGCTGCCAAGCCCCGCAACCCGCTGGTGGCCGCTGCCCACCGCCGCCCGGCCGGCGCCCACCGCCGCAACGCCAGCGCGCAGCGCCAGCGGGCCGCGCTGGCGCTGCGCCGCGAACTGCAGCACGAACGACACCCCGACATCTGAACCACCGGCGTCCGGGCCCCCACACAGGCGGGCCGGCACGCTCTGCAGGAGCACACCATGCACAAGAGCCTCTACGGCTTCGACGGCCCCCTGGCGGCGCCCGTACCGCCGCTCAGCCCCGCCCGCCATCTGGCGGCCCGGGCGCTGCGCCAGGCCAGCCGCGCACTGGCCCGGCTGGCACGGCAGATCGCCATGCGGCGCAGCCTGGCCCGCGCCCGCCGCGCACCCGAGCTCGAGTTCTACGCCGAGTCCGGCGCGCCGGAAGGCGCGCTGTATGTCGACGGTGAACTCGTCGGCTACCTGCCCGGCATCACCCGGCTGTGAGCCGGGCGTGACATGCGCCCCGTGCCAGCCACCGCTGGTGCGGGGCGCCGCTTCAAGTTCGGGCCGGGTCTGCCGATGTTCCCTGGACGATCCATCGCCAGAGACATGCCATGGCCCAGGCCGAAACCCCTGCCGAGACCCAGTCGCCCGCGCTGGCCCCGTTCATCACGGTGCCGCTGCGTGATGTGCCGGGCTGGGTGGCCGCATTCGATGCGCGCGAGATCCCGGTGCTGTCGGCCACCGCCAATGTACTGGAAGACCTGCGCTGCAATGAAGACGCGGTCGACGCCCACCTGCTGGCCGACAGCATGCAGTCCGACCCGCTGATGACGCTGAAGCTGCTGCGCCATGTGGCGCTGCTGCGCCGCGGCCGCGGCCAGGCCGACGCCGAGACCGCCACCGAGGCGCTGGTGATGCTGGGCATCACGCCGTTCTTCCGCGACTTCGGGCCCCAGCCCACGGTGGAAGACTGCCTCGCCGGCCAGCCCGCGGCACTGCTGGGCCTGCGCCAGGTGCTGCGCCGGGCCCACCGCGCCGCCCGCTTCGCGCTGGGGTTCGCGGTGCACCGTGGCGACCATGACGCGATGCTGATCCACGAGGCCGCCCTGCTGCACGACTTTGCCGAACTGCTGCTGTGGGCCCACGCGCCGGCGCTGGCGCTGGAACTCGCCCGCCGCCAGCAGGCCGACCCCGCCCTGCGCTCGGCCGACGCGCAGCAGCAGTTGCTGCACACCACGCTGGCCGACGTGCAGCAGGCGCTGATGAAGGCCTGGCGCCTGCCCGAGCTGCTGGTGAAGATCAGCGACGACCACGCCAGCCACCACCCGCAGGTGCGCAACGTGCAGCTGGCGCTGCGCGTGGCGCGGCACAGCAGCCGCGGCTGGGACAACCCGGCCCTGCCGGACGACGTGGACGACGTGGCCGACCTGCTGAACCTGGGCACCACGCCGACGCTGACCCTGCTGCACGACCTGGACAACTGACCCGACGGGTCAGTGGTGCGCCAGCTACAGGTGACCCAGCACCGCCTGCCACACCGCCGGGTGTTGCACCATCGCCACATGGGCCACGGCCGGCAGGTGGTGGTTGTCGGCACCGGCCAGCGTGGCCGTGGTGGCCGGAAACACGATGTTGTCGGCATGGCCATAGAAGCAGGTGAACCGGGCCCGCCGCGGCGGCGCCTCGGCATCGGCCAGCGCGGCCAGCCAGTGCCCGCCGATGCGCATCTGCCGCGCATTCGGCGTGTGGCCGAAGCGGGCCATCCAGGTGCCCTGGTGCGGCGTGCCGATGGTGATCACATGCCGCACCCGGGCATCGGCCGCAGCGGCATCGGGCTGGGCCGCCAGCCAGGCCCGCGTGGCCAGGCCGCCCATGCTGTGGGCCACCACCAGTGGTGGCCGGCCGGTGCGCCGCTGCAGATCGGCCGCCGCCCGCTCGATCACCGGCACCCAGTCATCGATGCGGCCGAAGGCGGGCTCCAGCGTCAGCGCGGTGCAGGGCACGCCCAGCGCGCGCAGCCGCGGCAGCCAGGGCCGCCACACGCCGCGGTTGCAGAAGTAGCCATGCACCAGCAGCACGCCGGTGCGGCCGGGCGTGGCGGGCACGTCAGGCTCGGCATCGGCGAACAGCGGCTGGTCACGGCTGAACACCCGCCAGGCGGCCGCCACCTCGCCAGCCCAGGCCCGCAGCAGATCGACCGCCGATGCCCGGGGCGCGGCCGGGTCACGGCCGGCCACGGCCAGCAGGATGAATTCGACCGCCAGCACCGGCGCGGTGGGCAGCAGCGCCACCAGCAGGCCGACAGCCACCCAGCCCAGGGGCACCCCGGCCGGCACCGCCCAGGCCAGCCAGGCCAGGGCCACCACCACGGTGGCAGCGAGCAGCAGCAGTTGCAGACGGGCCAGCATGCGGCCGAGTCTCGCATCTGTCGCTTGGCCAGTCGCCCGCGCGGTCCAGTCCACGGTCCGGTCCACGGCCGGCGCCGCAGATTGCGCTGCGGGCTGGCGCCGCCACGCGCGGCGCGCTACGCTGGGCCCTGATGAGCCATCCTCTCGCCGACCGCATCACCGAGCACCTGGGCACCGTGGCCCGCATGCGTGCGCTGCGCGATGCCGACCCCGACCTGGCCGCACGGGTGGTGGCGCTCAAGGCCTACCAGGCGGCCCGCTTTGCCCGCACCTACGCCGACCTGCTGGCGCACCCGCGCTATGGCGCGGCGGCGCGGTTCTTTCTCGACGAACTCTACGGCCCGCAGGAATTCAGCCAGCGAGATGCCCAGTTCGGCCGCGTGGTGCCGGCGCTGGT
>JAGOBT010000501.1 GCA_017999135.1 Burkholderiaceae bacterium | reverse complement strand
CCGACCCGGCCACGGCCGCCATCCGCTGCATTGCGCTGAGCGCCAACGCCATGCCGGAAGAAATCCGCACGGCGCGTGCCGAGGGCTTCGACGACTACTGGACCAAGCCGCTGGACCTGGCGGCCTTTCTGCGGTCGCTGGAGGTGCTGTTCGGCCCGGCGCCCGCGGCAACCTGAGGCTTCGCCCCACGGCCTCGCGGAGCTCGGCCGCTTCGCCAGGCGCAAGTCAGGACGCAGGTCCTGCCTTGCGTCCAGGCTCAGCCAGGCCCGGCGGCGGCACGAAGCGGCGGAAGCCGTCCTCGACGAACTGCGCAAAGCGCAGGCCCAGCGGGTCGGCGAAGGCCGGCGCGATCACCTGCGCGCCCACCGGCAGGCCCTGCGGGCTGAGCCCCAGCGGGATGGCGGTTGCAGGCAGGCCGACGATGCCCGGGTAGCCGGCCCAGAACAGTGCGTCGGTGCTGGGCTGGGTGTGGCCGTTGACCGGGATCATGCGGTCCCAGCGCTCCCCCGCCTGGTTGTGGGCGAAGGCCGGCGTGGTGGCCACCGGGCACACCAGCAGGTCGAAACGCTGGAAGAACGCCGCCCACTGCTGCTGCAGCCGGGTGCGGCGCGCGTCCATCTGCACCCAGTCGCGGTGTCTGTAGGTGTTGCCGCGGAAGTGGCGGGCCGCGTAGTGCTGGTCCTGCGGGCCGTACTGGGCGGCGCGCGCCTGGGCGGCGGCGTAGCTGGCGTCGTCGTAGTGCGAGCCGGTGGCCGCGCGCAGCAGGTGGGTGTAGACATCGTTGGCCTCGGCGCTGTCGACCGGGCGGGCGTCTTCGGTCACCTGCACACCCTCGCTGCGCAGGAAGCCGACCAGATCACGCAGGCCCTGTTGCACGGCGGCGTCCACCTCGGCCTGGGCATCGTCATACAGCACGGCCACGCGGCACTGGCGCGGCGCGGTGCCGGGGTCGCGCCACGCCACCGGCACGCGGCCCATTGGCGTCCACACCGACAGCGGCGGCGCCAGCACGTCCATCGCCAGGGCCAGATCGTGCGCGCTGCGGGCCATCGGGCCGACCGCGGCGATGTCGAAGTGGTCGGCATCGACCGCCGGCTCCAGCTCATGCCCGGCCATCGGCAGCACGCCCCAGGTCGGCTTGTGGCCCCACACGCCGCAGTAATGCGCCGGGTTGCGGATGGACGCGCCGATGTCGCTGCCCAGCTCCAGCCCGGTGAAGCCGGCGGCCAGTGCCGCCGCCGCGCCGCCGGACGACCCGCCCGGCGTGCGGCCGGTGTCCCAGGGGTTGCCAGTGGTGCCGTACACCGGGTTGAAGGTCTGCCAGTCGGCCAGCGACACCGGCACGTTGGTCTTGCCGAACAGCACCGCGCCGGCGGCCTGCAGGCGCTGCACCAGCAGCGCGTCGCTGGTGGCGATGTTCCGGGCATGGGTCGCGAAGCCGTAGGTGGTGGGCAGGCCGGCCACGTTGAAGCTCTCCTTCACCGTGATCGGCAGGCCGTGCAGCGGGCCCCAGATCTCGCCACGTGCCAACGCCGCATCGGCAGCGCGGGCGCGCTGGCGGGCGCGATCGGCATCCAGCACCACCACCGCGTTGATCGTGCCACCGAGGCGGCCGATGCGGCCCAGGTAGTGGTCCAGCAGTTCGAGTGCGGACAGTTCGCCCCGGCGCAGGCGGCGGGCCAGTTCGTGGGCAGGCAGAAAGGCCAGGTCGGACATCGGGGCTCCCGGGGGTGGCAGGCGCTGATTCTGAGCAGCAGGGGCCGGGTCCACGCTGTCACCCCGGGGATGGCGTGGCACCGGGGGCGGGGCATGATCATTGCAACCCCCATCCATCCCCCCGCCTGGAGTGCCCCCATGAAGCTGGTGATTGCGCAGATGAAGCACGAGACCAACACCTTCTCGCCCGTGCCCACGCCACTGTCGCGCTTTGCCACCGGCACCGACGTGCCGCCCGAAGGCGCTGCTGCGGTGGCGGCCTACAAGGGCACCGGCTCGGCGATCGGCGCCTTCATCGAGCTGGCCGAGGCGGCCGGCGCCGACTACACGGTGGCGGTGGCCGGCAACGCCTGGCCCAGCGGCCCGGTGCACGGCGACGCCTTCGAGCACATGGCCAGCCGCATCGTGGCGGCGGTGGCGGCGGGCTGCGACGCGGTGCTGCTCGACCTGCACGGCGCGATGGTCACGCAGACCTACGAAGACGGTGAAGGCGAACTGCTGCGCCGCATCCGCGCGGTGGCGCCCAGCGTGCCCATCGGCGTGGCGCTGGACATGCACACCAACCTGTACGACGCCATCGGCCAGCACAGCACGGTGATCGCCGGCTACCAGACCTATCCGCACATCGATGTCTACGAGACCGGCCTGCGCGCCGGCAAGGCCATCCTGGCGATGCTGGCCGGCCAGGCGAAGCCGGCCATGGCCTTCGGCCGCCAGCCGATGTTGCCGCACGTGATGCGCCAGGGCAGCGACGACGAGCCCAACAAGAGCCTGCAGGCCCGCTGCCGCGAGATGGAGGCGCAGGGCGCGCTGTGTGCCAGCGTGTTCGTCGGCTTCCCCAATGCCGACATCGAATTTGCCGGCCTCTCGGCGGTGGTGGTGTGCGACGGTGACGCCGCCCAGGCGCAGCGCTGGACCGACGAACTGCTGGAGATGGCCTGGAGCCGCCGCGCCGAGTTCGTCTACCAGATCGAAGACCTGCCCACGTCGATGGCGCGCGCCAAGGCACTGGCCGACGCCAAGCCCGCCGGCAGTGGCCCGGTGGTGCTGCTGGACCACAGTGACAACTGCGCTTCCGGCGGCACCATGGACACGATGACGGTGCTGGGCGCGATGCTCGATGCCGGACTCACCGACGCCGCCGCCTTCGCCATCTTCGACCCGGCGGCGGTGCAGCAGATGATCGCCGCCGGCGTAGGCAGCACGATCACGTTGTCGCTGGGCGGCAAGCTCGACATGCCCAGCATCGGGCTGAAGGGGTCCCCGCGCACCGTGACCGGCCGCGTGCGCCTGGTGTGCGACGGCCGCTACCGCAACCGCGGCCCGATGGGCCGTGGCGAGCTGAACGACATGGGTCCGACGGCCGTGCTGCAGGTGGCCGGCATCGACGTGGTGGTGATCAGCAACCATGTCGAGCCCAACGACATGGCCGCTTTGACAGCGGTGGGCATCGCGCCGGACCGGCTGAAGTACCTGATGCTCAAGAGCCGCATCCACTGGCGCGCCGGCTTGCGGCCGATGTCCCACGCCACGGTGGAATGCGCCGGCAC
>JAGOBT010000500.1 GCA_017999135.1 Burkholderiaceae bacterium | reverse complement strand
CCGCCAGGTCGATGGCAGGCACGCCGGTGCGGGCCTGGCGGATGTCGTCGGGCAACTGCGGCGCGTAGTCGCCCTCCGGCCGCGGGCCGGCGTGCAGGGGCTGCAGGATGCCGTCGCTGCGGTGGCGGGCCACGTGGTGGAAGAAGCAGCGCCAGCCCAGTTCCATCACCAGCTTGTCGCCCAGGGCCAGCGGGTGGCTGGCGGCCACCGTGGCCGCCACCTCGGTGGGCGTGGTGATGCCGTGGGTGAGGTACGGCGACAGCCGCGTGACCGCGCCGCCCAGGTGGTTGCGGCTGCGGGCATAGGCCGCCGGGCGCACGGCGGCGATGCGCTGTAGCGCCGCCGCCCGCGTGGGCGGGAACAGGCCCTCGTCAGGCATCGACCGCCCCGGCGCGGAGGGCATCGGCCCGCGCGGCGATGGCGCTGCGCTGCTCGGCTGTCAGCCGGGCCAGGTTCTTCACCTGCAGCGCCATGCGCGGGTTGGCGGCCAGGCGCGCTTCGTGCCGGCCCAGAAAGTCCCAGTACAGCGTGGTGAAGGGGCAGGCGCGGTCGCCGGTGGACAGCGCCGGGTCGAAGCGGCAGCCGCTGCAGTGGTTGCCCATGCGCTGGATGTACTTGCCGGTGGCCGCATAGGGCTTGCTGGCCATCACGCCGCCATCGGCGAACAGCGCCATGCCCAGCACGTTGGGCAGCTCCACCCACTCCACCGCGTCGACATACACGCCCAGGTACCAGGCATGCACCTGCTGGGGCTGCACGCCCAGCAGCAGGGTGTACAGACCGGTGACCATCAGCCGCTGGATGTGGTGGGCGTAGCCGTGCTGCAGCGTCTGGCCGATGGCGTCGCGCAGGCAGGCCATCGGCGTGTCGCCAGTCCAGAAGAAGGCCGGCAGCGGCTGCCGGGCATCCAACGCGTTGTGCTCGGCATAGGCCGGCATCTGCGTCCAGTAGATGCCGCGCACGTACTCGCGCCAGCCCAGGATCTGGCGGATGAAGCCCTCCACCGCCGGCAGCGGCGCCTGGCCCGCACGGTACGCGGCCTCGGCGCGGGCCACCACCTCGCGCGGGTGCAGCAGCTTCAGGTTGAGCGCCGCGGCCAGGTGGGCGTGGTACAGCCAGGGCTCGCCGGCCCACATCGCGTCCTGCCAGCTGCCGAAGTGCGGCAGGCGGTGGGCGATGAAGTCGTCCAGCGCCTGCAGGGCCTGGCCGCGGGTGACCGGCCAGCCGAACGGCTGGGCTCTGCCGGGGTGGTGGGCGAAGCGCTGTTCGACCAGCGCGATCACCGCCTCGGTGGTGGCATCGGGCGCCACGCGGGTGGGCGGCGGCAGCGGGCCGGGGCCGTCACGGCCGAAGGCCTGGCGGTTGTCGGCGTCGAAGTTCCACTGGCCGCCGCAGGGCTGGTCGCCGTCCATCAGCACCCGGTGGCGTTGGCGCATCGCGCGGTAGAAATACTCCATGCGCAGCTGCTTGCGGCCGCGTGCATGGTCGGCAAAGTCACGCACGGTGCTGAAGAAGTGCCGGTCGTCGCGCAGGTCCAGCGGCAGGCCGTGCTGGCGGGCCACGCCGCGCAGCGCCTGCAGCACGCGCCAGTCGCCGGGGGCCGTCAGCACCAGGGCGGCGGGGCGCAGGCGGGTGATGGCGGCGTCCAGCTCGGCGGCCAGGCTGTGGCGGTTGGCGGGGTCGTCCAGCGTGCGGTAGAGCAAGGGCACGCGATCGGCACGCAACGATTCGGCGAAGTGCCGCATCGCCGACAGGAACAGCACGGTGCGCTGCTTCGACGACGGAATGTGGGTGGACTCTTCCGCCACCTCGGCCATCCACACGGCGTCCTGTGTGGCGTCGAAGCCGTCGAAGGCGCTGCTGCTGCGGTCGAGCTGGTCGCCCAGCACCAGCACCAGATGGCGCAGCGGGCCAGCCGGCTCAGCCATGGCGCGGTGTGCCGCGGCGGCAGGCGTCAGAGCAGTGTTTCACGTCGGCCCAGTTCTTCGCCCAGGCCTTGCGCCAGGTCATGGGCCGGCCGCACACCGCGCAGGGCTTGCTGGGCAGGGCCTGCTTGTTGCCCTTGAACGCTCGGGTGCTGCACATGGTGCAATTGTCGGCAGGCGTCGGCTGCGCCGACCGGCCTTGGTCGACCCGATGCAAACCGGCGACAGGCTGCTGTCATGCCGCTTTCAGCAGGCCCGGTGCAGCATCGAGGCCTGGACCCACCCCAACCACAAGGACAGCCCATGCCCGCCCCTCTGATGAACCTGGCTGAAGTGCCCTTGCTGCCCCGCCCGGCCGACTGGGCACCACCGCCCGCCATCGCGCAGCGCATCGCCATGCGGTCGGGCCGCATCGGCCGCGCGCTGGGCCTGACCCACCTGGGCTGCAGCCTGGTGGCGGTGCCGCCGGGCAAGCAGGCCTTTCCGTTCCACAACCACCGCCACAACGACGAGCTGTTCGTGGTGCTGGCCGGCACCGGCGAGCTGCGCTACGGCAGCAGCCGCCAGCCGCTGCGCGAAGGCGACGTGGTGGGCTCCCCGCCGGCGGGCCGGAGACGGCGCACGCCATCACCAACACCGGCACCACCGAGCTGCGCTACCTCGCCTTCAGCAGCCAGCACACGCCCGAGATCTGCGACTACCCCGACAGCGGCAAGACCGGCTGGTTCGACGACGGGCCCTTGACTGCGCAGGTCACCACGCCGGGCGCACCGCCGCAGACCGACCATGTGCTGGTGCGCCACGGCCAGGTGGTCGACTACTGGGACGGTGAGTAGAAGCTGCGATGCACCGCGCCGGCCACCGGCTTCTTGGCCTGGCGGAAGTTCCACCACGGCAGCGCCTGGGTGAGCGACAGCACCTGCCCGCCGCTGGACGGCGCATAGCCTGGCAGCGCCTGCAGCGCCTGCAGCCAGGCGGGGCTGGCCAGTGCATCACGCAGCTTCAGCACCGCGGGGTGGTCCAGCGCGTCCTTCAGGCAGACCAGGAAATAGTCTTCGTCGATCAGCGGCACAAAGCCCAGGCCGAAGGCCCGGGCAGCGGCCTCGATGCCCGGGCCGGCGTCGGCCGCGCCGCTGGCCAGGGCGGCGGCCACGGCCAGGTGGCTGTCTTCCGGTGGCTGGAACCAGCCGGGGATGGCCTCGGCCACCAGCCCCTGCTCGGCCAGCAGGTGGTCCATCAGCAGGCGGGTGCCCGAGCCGCTCTGCCGGTTGAGGAAGCGCGGGGCACGCTGGCCCTGCGGCACCAGGTCGGCCAGGCCCCGCAGCCCCAGCGGATTGCCGGG
>JAGOBT010000499.1 GCA_017999135.1 Burkholderiaceae bacterium | reverse complement strand
GCGTCGACGCCCTGGCCGGCGACACCAGCCAGACCGCCGCCTCGGTGGTCACCATCGTCGGCCAGACCGACCCCGGCGCCTCCGTCGCACTGACTGACCAGAACCTGCGCGTGGTCGCCGACGGCCGGGGCGTCTTCCAGATGCCCGGCGTCGCCCTTGCCCTGGGCGCCAACGCCCTGCAACTGGCCGTCACCGACGCCGGCGGCCTCAGCGCCACCGTCGCCAGCCCGCTCACCCGCGTGGCACAGACACAGGCCGATGCCGTGCTGCAGTGGATCGACATCGCCCTGCAGGCCATCCAGCGCGACGTGACCGACCCGCCCGTGGCCACCCGCACCCTGGCGCTGCTGAGCCTGGCGCAGTACGACACCGTGGCGGCCATCGATGGCACGCCGGCCTTTCTGGTGCAGCGCAGCGTCACCGGCGCCACGTCGGCCACGGCCGCCACCGCGGTGGCGGCACACCGCGTGCTGGCCAGCCTGGTTCCGGCCCAGCGGGCCACCCTGGACACGGCGCTGGCCACCAGCCTGGCCACCGTGGCCGACGGCGCCGCCAAGGACCAGGGCATCGCCCTCGGCCTGGCCGTGGCTGACGCCGTGCTCGCCTTGCGCGAAGCCGATGGCCACGACACCTTCACTGGCGACCTGGGCGGCACCGCCGTGGGCCAGTGGCGCCCGACCGGGCCGATGTTCGAGGTGGCCGAGAACCCGCAATGGGCCACGGTGCAGCCCTTCGTGCTGCTGTCGCCAGACCAGTTGCGCGCGGCACCGCCCCCGGCGCTGGACACGGCGGCTTACGCCGATGCCGTCGCCGAGATCAAGCGCCTGGGCAGCGCCAGCAGCGCCGACCGCACCGCCGACCAGACCGAGCAGGCCCTGTTCTGGGCCGATGGCAAGGGAAGCTACACGCCACCCGGCCACTGGAACCTGATTGCCACCGAGGTGGCGCGCAGCGCCGGCAACAGCCTGGCCACCAACGCCCGGCTGTTTGCCCAACTGAACCTGGCACTGGCCGACGCCGCCATCGCCTGCTGGGACACCAAGTACGCCTTCGACCTGTGGCGGCCGGAGACCGCCATCCAGAACGCGGGCGAGGACGGCAACGCAGCCACCAGCGCCGACGCCGCCTGGCGGCCGCTGCTGATCACGCCGGCGCACCCCGAGTACGTGTCCGGCCACTCCACCTTCAGCATGGCGGCCGCCACCGTGCTGACCGCCCAGTTCGGCGGCGCAACCGCCTTCACCACCACCAGCCCCACGCTGCAGGGCGTGACGCGCAGCTACACCAGCTTCCTGCAGGCGGCGCAGGAGGCGGGGCGCAGCCGCGTCTATGGCGGCATCCACTACGAGTTCACCAACCAGGCGGGCGCGGTGCTGGGCGCACAGGTGGCCGAAGCCGTGCTGGCGCGCTTTGCCCTGAGCGCCGACACCCAGGCACCGCGGGTGCTGCTGGATGCGGCGCCGGCCCAGTCGGCCACCAATCCCACGCTCACCGGCCAGGTGCTGGACAACCTGTCGGGCGTGGCATCAGCCACCATCCGCATCGACGGCGGCACGCCGACGGCGCTGGCGCTGGACGCCGACGGGCGCTTCAGCCTGACGACCACGCTGGCCACCGATGGCACGGCCGATGGCCCGCACAGCGTCACCTTCACCGCCACCGACGCCGCCGGCAACACGGGCAGCCACACCCACAGCTTCGTGCTGGACACGCGCGCGCCGGCCCTGACGCTGACCACCCTGGCCGATGGCACCACGCTGACGGCCGACAGCCGGCTGACCGGCAGCGCCGACGGCACCGGCAGCGCCATCGTCAGCCTGCGTGTGCAGCTGGACGGCGGCGTGGCGCGCACGCTGGCGTTCGACGCCACAACGGGCGCCTTCGACGCGCCGCTGGTGCTGGGCGACCTGGCCACCGGCGCGCACACCGTGACGCTGACCGCCCAGGACGCGGCCGGCCACACCAGCACGCTGACACGCACGGTGCAGCTGGCCGCACTGCCCACGCTGGCCGTGACGCGCCTGGCCCCGGCCGCCGGCAGCAGCGACGTGGGCGTGACCTTCCGCCCGCAGGTGCACTTCTCGCGCGCCGTGGACGTGGCCACGCTGACGGCTGACAGCTTCTACGCCACTGGCCCAGACGGCGCGCGGCTGGCGGCCACCATCGTGCCGGCGCAGGACGGCAGCTTCGCCTGGCTGTTCTTCACCAGCCCGATGCCGGGCGGCGCCACCATCACCCTGCACCTGGACGGCGACCGCATCCGCGCGGCCCAGGGCGGCGCCCTGCTGGACGCCGACGGCGACGGCACGGCCGGCGGCCTGCTGCGCGCCAGCTTCACCACGGTGGGCACGGCGGTGGCGGCCGCCACCACGGTGGTGGACGCCGATGGCAACAGCAGCGTGGTGCGCACCCGGCTGACCGGCCGGGTCGTCGACCCCGGGCTCGACCTGGAGCCGATGAGCTTCGACGATGTGCGCCGCGGCGCCGACGGCGTGATCCACACCGCCGACGACGTGTTCCTGAACCCCATCGCCGGCGCACGGGTGTGGGTGCTGGGCCTGGAGGACCGCGCGGTCTTCACCGATGCCGACGGCCATTTCGAGCTGCTGGACGTGCCGGCTGGCACCGTCAAGCTGGCCATCGACGGCCGCACCGCCACCAACGCCCCGGCCGACATCTTCTGGCCCGAGATGGTGATGGACCTGACGTTGGAGCCCGGGCTCACGAACACGGTGATGGGGTCGATGGGCACGCCGGCAGAGCAGCGCGCCAACGAAGACCGCAGCGAGGTCTATCTGCCGCGCCTGCAGCGCAGCATGCTGCAGACCGTTGCGGGCGACCAAGACACGTTGGTCACGGTGGATGCCACGTCGGCGCCGCAGTTGTCGGAGGCCGACCGCGCCCAGCTGAAGCTGGTGGTGCAGCCCGGCAGCCTGGTCGACGAGAACGGCAACGTGCTGGCCGACGGCCAGGTCGGCATCAGCACCGTGCCGCCCGAACTGGTGCGCGACATGCTGCCGCCGGGGGTGCTGCAGCACACCTTCGACATCACCATCCAGGCCCCGGGCGTGGCGGCGTTCAACACGCCGCTGCAGCTGAGCTTCCCGAACGTCTTCAACGCCAAGCCGGGCGAGAAACTCAACTTCCTCAGCTTCGACCACACCACCGGACGGCTGGTGATCGAAGGCACGGCCACGGTGTCGGCGGACGGGCTGTCAGTGGTGACGGATGCGGGGCAGGGGATCACGAAGCCGGGGTGGCATGGGTTG
>JAGOBT010000051.1 GCA_017999135.1 Burkholderiaceae bacterium | reverse complement strand
CATCTTCAGTGCCACGCTGCCTGCCAACGGCACCTACACGCTGTCGGTGCAGGGCACCGGCAAGGGCGACCCCTTGACCACCGGCTACAGCAGCTACGGCAGCCTGGGCCAGTATGCGGTGGCGGTGACCGTCTACACGCCGGGCAGCCTGCCGCCCGCGGCCGTGATCTCGGCATCGGCCGTGCGCGGCACCGCGCCGTTCACCGTGGCCTATTCAGGCGCCGGATCGAGCGACCCTGACGGCAGCGTGGTGGCCTGGGACTGGTCGTTCAGCGAAGGTGGCACCGCCAGCGGCGCCTCCACCAGCCGCACCTACACAACGCCCGGCACGTACACCACCGCATTGCGCGTGACCGACAACGCCGGCCTCAGCGCCAGCAGCAGCGTGACGGTGACCGTCGACGCGCCGGTGGTGGTGCTGCCGATGCGGGTGGCCGACATCGCCATGGCCCTGGTCACCGGCCGCAACCGCACGGCCAGCGCCACGGCTGCGGTGAAGGTGGTCGACAGCAACGGCCTGCCGGTGGCAGGCGCCAGCGTCGGCGGCCAATGGAGCGGGCTGGTCTCGCGCACCAGCACCGTGACCACCGACGCCGCCGGCCTGGCCCGCTTCAGCTCACCCGGCACCAAGGCCAGCAGCGGCACCTTCCGCTTCGCCGTCACCGGGGTCAGCCGCAGCGGCTACAGCTATGCGCCGCTGACCAACACCGAGACCAGCGACAGCATCGCCCGCTGACCCAACGGGCGGCCATGGGCCGCCGGCCGCCACCCTGGCGCCGCGGCCCGGGCGGCGGCCGCATAACATCGGCCCATGACCCGCGCCGACGCCATGGGCCTGCTGCTGGCCTTCATCGCCCGCCTGATCACCGGGGCGCAGGGCCATTGGAAGGGCTGCCCGCCCAAGGCCGAACAGCGCATCTACTTCGCCAACCACCAGAGCCACCTCGACTGGGTGCTGATCTGGGCCGCGCTGCCGCGTGAACTGCGCGCCACCACCCGCCCCATCGCCGCACGCGACTACTGGACGGCCGGGCGCTTCAAGCACTGGCTGACGCGCGAGGTGTTCAACGCGGTGTACGTGGCGCGCCAGCGCACCGACGACCAGGACCCGCTGGAGCCATTGGTCGACGCCCTGCGCAATGGCGACTCGCTGGTGATCTTTCCCGAAGGAACGCGCAGCAACAAGGGCCTGCCGCAGCCGTTCAAGAGCGGGCTGTACCACCTGGCCGAGCAGTTTCCGCAGGTGCAGCTGATCCCGGCCTGGATCGACAACGTGCAGCGGGTCATGCCCAAGGGCGAGGTGGTGCCGGTGCCCATCCTGTGCACCGTCACCTTCGGTGCGCCGATCACCCTGGCCCCGGGGGAAGACAAGCGCGCGTTCCTGGACCGTGCCCGCGCCGCCGTGGTGGCGCTGCAGCCGGTGGAATCGCAACTGCAGGCCGCTGGCGGATGAGCACGCTGAAGACATGGAGCGCCGACCAGCAGGTGGCGCTGCTGTTCGTCATCCTGTTCGGCGTGCTGCTGCTGGCCAGCGCCGCGGTGGCGCTGCTGACGCTGCGCGAGCGCAGCGGTGCGCAGCTCGACCAGCACGACCGGCTGCGGCGCGAGCTGGGCGCAGTGTGGGCAGGCGCGGTGGTGTTCTGGGCGGCCTGGGTGTCAGGCCCGGTGGGGGCCACGGTGCTGTTCGGCGTGGTGTCGTTCCTGGCGTTGCGCGAGTACGTCACCCTGGTCAAGACCCGCCGGGGCGACCACCGCAGCCTGCTGCTGGCCTTCTTCGGCGTGCTGCCGCTGCAGTACGTGCTGGTGGCCAACCGCAACTTCGACCTGTTCTCGGTGTTCATCCCGGTCTATGTGTTCCTGGCCATCCCGGTGGTCAGCGCACTGGCGGGCGACCCGCAGCGCTTCCTGGAGCGCAACGCCAAGATCCAGTGGGGCATCATGGTCTGCATCTACGGCCTGGGCCATGCGCCGGCGCTGGTGCTGCTGGACTTTCCCGGCCACGGCGGGCGCGGCGCCTTTCTGCTGTTCTTCCTGGTGGTGGTGACGGTGGGCGCCCAGCTGGCGCAGACGGCCGCCAGCCGCCGCCTGCGCCGCCGCCCGGTGGCGCGCCACATCGACCGCAGCTTCTCGCTGCGCGCCTGGGGCATCGGCATCGCGGCCGGTGCTGCGCTCGGTCTGGCGCTGTTCTGGATCACGCCGTTCAAGCCGGGCCAGGCCCTGGCCATGGCCACCATCGCCGCAGCCGCCGGCACGCTGGGCGAACTGGTGATGAGCGCGCTCAAGCGCGATGCCGGGGTGCGCTACTGGGGCAACACCAGCTCGGTGACCGGCGCGGTGGGCCTGCTCGACCGGGTGGCACCGCTGTGCTTTGCAGCGCCGGTGTTCTTCCATTCGGTGCGCTGGTACTTCCAGCTGAAGCCATGATGCGGACGCCCTGATGCGGATCCTCGGCATCGACCCCGGCCTGCAGCGCACCGGCTTCGGCGTGGTCGACATCGACGGCGCGCGGCTCAGCTACGTGGCCAGCGGCACCATCAGCACGCTGGAGGTGGCGCGCGGCAACCTGCCGGGCCGGCTGAAGCTCATCTACGACGGCGTGGCCGAGGTCAAGCGCCGCTATGCGCCGCAGGCAGCGTCGGTCGAGATCGTGTTCGTCAATGTCAACCCGCAGAGCACGCTGCTGCTGGGCCAGGCCCGCGGCGCGGCGCTGGCCGCGTTGGTCAGTGACGACCTGCCGGTGGCCGAGTACACCGCGCTGCAGATGAAGAAGGCCATCGTCGGCCACGGCCTGGCGACCAAGCCGCAGGTGCAGGAGATGGTGATGCGCCTGCTGCAGCTGCCCGGCCTGCCCGGCAAGGACGCCGCCGACGCGCTGGGCCTGGCCATCATCCACGCCCACGCGGCGCGCCACTTCGAGGCCCTGGGCGGCGCCAACCAGCGCCGCAGCCATGCGCAATACAAGGCAGGCCGCACCTATTGACGGCTGGCGCGACGTGGCGTCAGGGCGCTGGCTGAAATTCGGCCACGCCCGCCTGCCACAGCACGAAGCTGTAGATGTCGGCCCACACCGCATCCAGCTGGGTTCGGGTCGAGCCCATGCCATGGCCGGCGCCAAAGTCGATGCGCAGCAGCACCGGCTCGCCGCTGGTCGTGGCCGCGGCCAGCCGTGCGGCGTACTTGGCACTGTGGAAGGTGGCTGCCCGCGGGTCGTTCAGCCCGCTGACCACCAGCGTGGCCGGGTAGGCGGTGCCCGGCCGGATGTGCTGGTAGGGGTCGAGATCGAACATGGTCTTGAAGCTGGCCGCGTCGGTGACCGGGCCGCCCCATTCCGGGATGTCGGTGTTGTTCTGCTCCGCCACATAGCGCAGCGGGTTCATGAAGCCCACGTTGGCGATGGCGCCGGTGAACAGGTCGGGCCGGGCATTGACCGCCTGGCCCACCATCACGCCGCCGGCCGATGTGCCCAGGATGCTCATCTGCGCCGGCGAGGTCGCCTGGTCGCGCACCAGTGCCTCGGCCACGGCGATGGCGTCCTTCCAGGTGTTGGCCTTGGTCGGCCCGCGGCCGCCGAAGTGCCAGTCCCGGCCGAATTCGCCGCCGCCGCGCACATGGGCGATCACGTAGCGGCCGCCCCGGTCCAGAAACGGCATCAGGGCGGTCTGGAAGAACGGCATGGCGGCCACGCCGTAGGCACCGTAGGCCTCCAGCAGCAGCGGCCCGGGGCCCTGGGCCGCACGGCCCTGGCGTGACAGCAGGGTGTAGGGAATGCGCGTGCCGTCGGCGCTGGTGGCGCTGCCGCTGCGCACCTCGTAGCGCGCCGGGTCATGGCCGGCGGGTTGGCTGCCCATGCCGGTGGGGCGCAGCCGGCCCGCGGCATCCAGGTGCACCACCGCCGTCGGCTGCAGCCAGCCGGTCAGGCCGATGTAGGCCTCGTCGCTGTTGTCCACCGTGCTCACCACCCGCACGGCACCGGGGAACGGCAGGGCCACGCGCCGCGCCGGGCGCTTGGCGGCCAGCTGCCACAAGCCGGCCTGGCTGCCTTCGATGGTGCTGACCAGCACGCCGCTGCGCGTCACCGCCAGGCTGTCGATGACCGGCTGGCCAGGCACGGCGATCACCCGCGCGGTGGCCAGGTCGGGCCGGGTCGGCGACGTCAGCAGCAACCGTCCGTTGGGCGCGCCCCGGGTGCTCAGCAACCACAGCGCGTCGCCGCGCACGCCGAAGGACTCGATCTGGGCGTCGTAGCCCCCCACCTGCTGCCAGCGCGCCCGGCCGGCCAGCAGGGCGGCGCGGTCGGTGACATACAGCTGCGACTCGCGGCGGCCTTCGGAGATGGCCAGGGTTGCGATCGTGGAATGCGCGGGGAACCCGATGACGGCGAATTCATGCGGCTGCAGCGGCACCGGCGGCTTGTCGCGCGGCAGCAGCAGTCGGTCAGGCCCCGGGCGCCCCAGCCGGTGCAGCCGGGTCTCGTTGTTCAGGTAGTAGGTGGGTGTGCCGTGCTCGCCAACGAAGCGCAGGTAGGCAAAGCCCGACGAATCGGGCAGCCAGGTCACCAGGCCATAGTCGGTGGCGGGAATGCGCGTGGGCAGCAGCCGGCCGCTGGCCACGTCCACCACGTGCAGCACCGATGCCTCGGTGCCCCGCTTCGACAGGCCCACCGCCACCAGCCGGCCGTTGGGGGACGGATGCCACCAGTCCAGCGACTGCGGGGTGTCGAGCACCGTGGACGGATCGAGCAGCCGGCGCTCGCGGCCCTGGCCGGTGCGCACGAACAGGCTGGCATCCTCGGCGCCCGGATCACGCCGGTGCACGAACAGGTGGGCACCCACGCGCCGCACCATGCGGTGGCTTGTCTGCTCGCCCGACAGGGCCTGGATGCTCTGCAGCAGGGCGGCACGCCCGGGCAGCCGCGCCATCACCCGGTCGGTGTGCGCCGCCTGGGCCTGCAGCCAGGGCATCCAGCGCGGGTCCTTGCCGGACTCCATCCACCGGTACGGGTCGACCACCTGGGTGCCGTGGTCGTCGTCGGTGACGGGCTCGACCGGTGCGATGGGCGGGGCGTCGGCGGCACGCACGGGCCAGGCCAGCAGCGCACAGAGCAGTGCCGCAGGCCAGGACAGACGAGAGTTCATGCGGAAAGTCCCCCCTCTTTGCGTCGACGGCACGCAGCACGGATGCCCCCTGCCGGTGATGTCGGTTGACAGGCCGGCGACGGGCCCGCTACCAGAACAACAGGATCCCCTGGATCACCTTGGTGAAGATGGCGACGTCGAAGGTGCCGAGAAACACCACCACGGCCCAGTGGTAGAAGGCCTTGGCACGGGCCAGGGGCACCGGCTCGCCGGTGGCCAGGTGCAAACCGAAGAACAGAGTCGCCGGCAACGCCGTCAACGCCAGCAGCACCCCACCCACCCAGAACAGCACAGTCATGGGCGCAAAGGCTACAGCATCAGCGCCAGGCGCTCGAGGATCAGCACGCCGAAAAAGCCCAGCGCCGCCAGCAATGCCCACTTCAGCACCACCATGCCGCGCCGGCGCCACACCACTTGGCCGGTGCCGATGGACATGGCAAAGCACAGCAGGCTGGCCAGCAGCAGCAGGCCGAAGACGAGGCGGAAGATCAGCATGGCCGCGTGCTCCCCTGGATCACCAGGCCGGCGCCAGCTCGGCAAAGCCGGCAGGCGCGTCGGCCGCGTTGTCGAAGGTGACGAGGTCCCAGGCCGATGGCCGCGACAGCAGTTCGCGCAGCAGCAGGTTGTTCAGCGCATGGCCGCTCTTGTAGGCGGTGTAGTGCGCCAGCATCGGGTGGCCGGCGTTGTACAGGTCGCCGATGGCGTCCAGGATCTTGTGCTTGGCGAATTCATCGTCGTAGCGCAGGCCGTCGGCATTCAGCACCCGGCTGTCGTCGACCACGATGGCGTTGTCCATGCTGCCGCCCAGGGTGAGCCCGCGCGAGCGCATGGCCTCCACGTCCTTGGTGAAGCCGAAGGTGCGGGCGCGGGCGATGTCGCGCTTGTAGCGGCCCGAGCCCATGTCGAAGGTGACGCGCTGGCCGGTGGCGTCGACCGCCGGGTGGCCGAAATGAATCTCGAAGCTGAGCTTGAAGCCGTGGTACGGCTCCAGCCGGGCCCACATCAGGCGCTTGCCTTCGCCCTGGCGCACCTCCACCACCTCCTTCACCCGCAGGAAGCGCTTGGGCGCGTCCTGCAGCACGATGCCCGCGCTCTGCAGCAGGAACACGAAGCTGGCGGCCGATCCGTCGAGGATGGGCACCTCATCGGCCGTGATGTCGACCTGCAGGTTGTCCAGCCCCAGACCGCAGCAGGCGCTCATGAAGTGCTCGATGGTCTGCACCTTGGGCGCGCCGGGGTCACCGCCGGCCGAGATGGTGCTGGCCATGCGGGTGTCGCTGACCGCGTCGCAGCGCACCGGAATCTCCACCGGCACGGCCAGGTCGACGCGGCGAAAGACGATGCCGGTGTCGGGCGCGGCGGGGCGCAGGGTGAGCTCCACCTTCTGGCCGCTGTGCATGCCCACGCCGACGGCGCGGGTGATGGATCGAAGGGTGCGTTGCTGCAGCATGGGCCCTGCATTGTCCTGCAACTGCGCGGCAGCCAGCCGGGGCAGCCGTCAGGGCGGCAGGCGCCGCAGTTCGTCGACCAGGCGGGCGCGGGCGGCGGGGTCGTCCACCGCCAGGGCCAGGCGCTGGATGAAGGCATCGCGCTGCGGCGCGGCGGCCAGGGCCTTCTTGACCACCAGGGTGGCGATCGGCCCGATCTGGCGCGCCAGCAGGCGCTGCGCCGCGTCCACCACGGCAGCGCTGGGCGGTGCCAGGCCCGCGCTGCCGCCGGTGTTGGTGGGTGCAGGCTGGGTGGGATGGCGCGCAGACGCCGTGCCCGTGTTCGTGGGTGGCGCCCCCCGCAGACCGGTGTTGGTGGGCGATGGCGCCCGGCTGCCCGTGCCGGTGGCCCCCGGGCGGCCGGTGCCGGTGGCCAGCGTGGCCGCCTCCTGCTCGAAGGCCAGGCGGGCGTTGGGGTCGGTCACCTGCTCGGCCAGGCGGGCATACAGCGTGGGCAGATCGGAGCAGCCGCGCGCCACGCGCTTGACCATCACCTGCGCCATCGGCCCCACGTGGCGCGACAGCCGGGCCGCGGCCTGGGCCAGGTCGTCGGCGCTGAAGCCGGTGGGCAGGCTGGAATTGGTGGCCAGGTCGCCCGGGGCCACCAGGGCCTGCGGCATCAGCGCGGTGATGGTGGCGTTGCTGATGCTGTCGGGGTGCAGCCGGCCCATCGCGGCTTCCAGCGCGTCCATGAACTGCACCGCGTTGGCGAAACGGTCTTCGGCGCGCTTGGCCAGGGCGCGGGTCAGCAGGTCGTCATACGGGGCCAGTCGGGCCAGGCCAGGCAGGCGTGACGGCAGCACCAGCGGCTCGTGCACCGCCTTGTACATGATGGCTTCGGGCGGGCCGCTGAACGGCACCCGGCCGGTCAGCATCTGGTAGAGCACCACGCCGGTGGCGTACAGGTCGACACGCCGGTCCATGGGCAGGCCCTGGAAGCGCTCGGGCGCCATGTAGGCCGGCGTGCCGATCAGGCTGGCGGCCTGGGTGAGGTCGGCGTTCTCGATGCGGGCGATGCCGAAGTCCGACACCTTCACCTTGCCAGTGGGCGTGATGATCAGGTTCGACGGCTTGATGTCGCGGTGCCAGACGCCCTGCGCATGCGCATGGTCCAGCGCCTCGAGCAGCTGGCCGATGATGCTGGCCACGTCGTCGTCGTTGATGTCCAGCTGCTCGCTGATGGCCTGGGTGATGTAACGGCTCAGCGTGTTGCCGCGCACGTATTCCATCGCGATGTAGTCGACACCGGCGTCGCGGCCGAAGTCGTACACCGCCACGATGCCCGGGTGCTGCAGCCGGCCGGCGGCCTGCGCCTCGTTGCGGAAGCGGTCGGCATACGACACGCCCTGCCCGGCGTCGGCGTCGGCCGCCACGCGCATCGTCTTGATGGCCACCTCGCGGCGGATGTCGGGGTCGAAGCCCTTGTAGACGATGCCCATCGCGCCCTCGCCGAGCACGCCGGTGACGCGGTATTTGCCGAGGCGTTCCGGATGGGCCATGGGTGCAGTTGGGCAGGCGGGTGTGCCGAACGGATCAGTCGTCCAGCATCTTCATCGCCTGCACCACGCTGGCGCGCATGCGGGCGAAGCTGGCGGCCAGCACGCCGATCTCGTCGCGGCTGCCGCTGGCGAATTCGGGCGCGGCCAGGTCACCCTGGCTGACCCGGTCGGCCAGCGCCGACAGCCGGGTGACGGGCTGCACCACCACCTTCCAGATCATCAGGTTCAGCAACAGGCCGACCACCGCGAACACGCCCACCAGCGAGCCGATGAACACATGGAACGAGCGCTCGGCACGCGCCAGCGGCACGTCCATCGGCACCGACACGATCTGCGCGCCCACCACCTCGTTGAGCTGCCAGCCGAAGCCGTTGGCCGGGCCGTACTTGGCCACCATGGTCTTGGGCGCAGCCTCCACGCTGCTGTGGCACTGCAGGCACGCCGGGTTGGTGATGCGCAGCGGCCGCGCCACGTACAGCGACGGGCCCGACGGCGTGTCACGCTGGCCGACGAATTCCTTCAAGTCGGCCGCATTGCGGAAGTGGCTGACGATGTCGACCTCCCAGCCCACGGCGCGGTCACGCGGGTTGGTGGGGTTGAGCGTGGCTTCCTTGTAGGCGTATTCGGGGTACTTGGCGTGCAGCGCGTTCTGCACCTCGGTGGCCGAATAGCTGGGCACCGCCTGGGGCAGGAATTCCTGCTGCATCTGCGCCTGCAGCAGCTTGGTGATCTGGCCGGCGGTGTAGCCGCGCACCGCGGACGCGCTCTCCATCAGCAGGCGGGCGTTGTTCTGCACCTCTTCGCGCGCGTTGGCCTGCAGCAGGTCGCGGGTGATCCAGCCGCTGATGGCGATGCCCACCGTCACCACGCCCACGAAGATCAGATTGAACTTGACCAGCAGCTTCATCGACACACCCCTTCGTGGCCTGGCCGGCCCCTTTTTCAGCGCGCATTCTCACGCAAGTCGCTGATGCGCGCCGCTGCACCAGAGCGGCGCAGTCTTGCCCGGCGGCATGCGGGAAAACCGCCGCACGCTGGTGCACGCACCCCATGCAACATCGCTGCAAGAACGCCCCGGCGCGGCGCGCCGACACACCAGCAGGAGACAGCGATGACCGATTCCAGGGCAACAGCAGGCGGCGCACGGGCCGCCGATGTGGACGTGGTGGTGGTGGGTGCCGGCTTTGCCGGCCTGTACCTGCTGCACAAGCTGCGCGGGCTGGGGTTCAGCGTGCGGGTGCTGGAAACTGCCGGTGACGTGGGCGGCACCTGGTACTGGAACCGCTACCCCGGCGCGCGCTGCGACATCCCCACCACGGATTACACCTACAGCTTCGACCCCGACCTGGAAACCGCCTGGACCTGGTCGGAGAAATACGCCACCCAGCCCGAGATCCTGCGCTACGCCCAGTTCGTGGCCGACCGCTACGACCTGCGCCGCGACATTGACTTCAACACCAAGGTGGAAGCCGCGCACTGGGACGCCGCCGCCAACCGCTGGCGCATCCGCACCAGCACCGACGCCAGCATCAGCGCCCAGCACCTCATCATGGCCAGCGGTTGCCTGTCGGTGCCCAAGGCGCCCGACATCCCCGGCGCCGGCCGCTTCCAGGGCCCGGTGTATTCCACCGGCCGCTGGCCGCACCAGGGGGTGGATTTCACCGGCCAGCGGGTGGCGGTGATCGGCACCGGCTCGTCGGGCGTGCAGTCGATCCCGCTGATCGCCGAGCAGGCGGCACAGCTCACGGTGTTCCAGCGCACGCCCAATTACTCCATCCCCGCCGGCAACGGCCCGGTGGCGCCCGAGCGCCGCGCGCCGCTGGACGCCGACCGCGCTGCCTACCGCCTGGCGGCCAAGTGGTCGCGTGCCGGCGTGCCCAGCACCCCCACCCAGATCTACGGCCGCTACAGCCCGCCCGACGTGCACGCCGAGCGGTTCGAATCCGCATGGAAGACCGGCGAACTGATCCCCATCCTGGGCGTGTTCGCCGACCAGATCCTGTTCCCCGACAGCAACGCCATCGTCGCCGGCAAGGTGCGCGAGAAGATCCGCGCCGTGGTGGCCAACCCCGAGACGGCCGAGTTGCTGGCGCCGAAGGACCACCACTTCGGCACCAAGCGCCCCTGCCTGGACACCGGCTACTACCAGACCTACAACCGGCCCAACGTGCGCCTGGTCGACCTGCGCAGCCAGCCCATCACCAGCATCACCGAGACCGGCATCGATTGCGGCGGCGAGGCCATGCGCTTCGACGCCATCGTCTACGCCACCGGCTTCGACGCGATGACTGGCGCCATCGTGGCGGTCGACATCACCGGCCGCGACGGCGTCACGCTGAAGGCCAAGTGGGCCGCCGGCCCGATCACCTACCTGGGCCTGATGTCGGTGGGCTTCCCCAACTTCTTCATGATCACCGGGCCGGGCAGTCCGTCGGTGCTGTCGAACATGATGGTGTCGATCGAGCAGCATGTGGACTGGGTGAGCGACTGCCTGGTGCGGCTGCGCAACGACGGCCTCACCACCATTGAGCCCACGCCCCAGGCCGAGGCCGGATGGATGCAGCACAGCCAGGACTGCGCGGCGATCACCCTCTTCCCCAGCGCCGACAGCTGGTACATGGGCGCCAACGTGCCGGGCAAGCCGCGCGTGTTCCTGCCCTATGTGGGCGGCGTGGATGCCTACCGCAAGGCCTGCGACGAGGTGGTGGCCCGCGGCGACCTGGGGTTGCGCCGCAGCGGCCCGGCCGGCACCCGCTGCAACGACGGCCTGGTGCGCCAGCTGCAGCCCGACGTGGGCATGGTGCTGGACATGCTGGCGGCGATGAACCTGCCCACCTTCGATTCGATGCCACCGGCCGCTGCGCGCGCCTTCCTGGCGCAGCTGAGCGCGGCGCGTCCGCCTGGCCCGGCGGTCGGCGAGGTCAAGGACGGCACCTTCCCCGGCGCGGCCGGCCCGTTGAACTACCGGCTCTACCGCCCCGCCACGCCCGGCCCGCACCCGGTGGTGCTGTACTACCACGGCGGCGGCTGGGTGCTGGGCAGCCACGACAGCGACGACCCGCTGCTGCGCGACCTGTGCGTGCGCAGCGGCTGCCTGATCGTCTCGGTCGACTACCGGCATGCGCCGGAGGCGCGCTTCCCCGCTGCGGTCGACGACGCGATGGCCGCGTTGCGCTGGGTATCGACCAACGCCACCTCGCTGGGCGGCGCAGCCGGCCCGGTCGCCGTGGCGGGCTGGAGCGCCGGCGCCAACCAGGCCGCGGTGGTCAGCCAGCTGGCGCGCGACCAGGGCGGCCCGGCGATTGCCGGCCAGTTGCTGCTGACCCCGGTGACCGACGGCGACCGCAACACCGCCAGCTACCGCGAGAACGCCGAAGGCTATGTGCTGACCGCGTCGCTGATGCAGTGGTTCTTCGACCACTACGCCGACGAGGCCGACCGCCACGACCCGCGCATCGCCCCGCTGCGCGCCGCCAGCCTGGCCGGCCTGCCGCCGGCCTGCATCGTCACCGGCCAGTTCGACCCGCTGCGCGACGATGGCGTGGCCTATGCCAAGGCGCTGGCCGCCGCAGGCAACCGGGTGCAGCACATCCCGGCGCGCGGCCACACCCACACCTCGCTGACGATGATCGACGTGGTGGTGTCGGGCGAGCCGGTGCGCGCCGAGATGGCCGCCGCGCTGCGCGGCTTCTTCCAACCTGCCACCGTGGCAGCCTGATCACCAACCTGCCGATGACCGACACCATGGACTTCACTGTCGACCAACTTGCCGCCCTGGTGCCCGACGGCGCCAGCATCACCCTGCACAAGGGCGACGAGCCCGACGTGCCGATGCGCCTGGGCATGGCCCTCATCCGCCGCGGCGTGCGCGGCCTGCACATCGTCACCCTGCCCACCGCGGCCTACCCGGCCAGCGGCATGCTGGTCGACCTGCTGATCGGCGCCGGCTGCGTGGCCAGCGTCGAGACATCGGGCATCTCGCTGCATGAACTGGGCGCGGCGCCGCGCTTTTCCGC
>JAGOBT010000050.1 GCA_017999135.1 Burkholderiaceae bacterium | reverse complement strand
CGCGCGCCCCAGCGTCATCCAGCTGGTGTTCCGCGAGAAAGGTGCGCTGTACGCGGCCTACATCCCGTTGCTCACCGATGGCGGCCTGTTCGTGCCGACCCAGAAGCCCTACCGGCTGGGCGAAGACATCTACCTGCTGCTGTCGTTGCCCGATGACCCGCAGCGCTACCCGGTGGCCGGCAAGGTGGCCTGGATCACGCCGGCCAATGCGTCCGGCGGCCGCACCCAGGGCGTGGGGGTGCGCTTCCCGGCCGACGACAAGACCCGCCTGCTGAAGCTCAAGATCGAAGAGATCCTGGGCACGCAGATCTCATCGTCCCGGCCGACGCAGACCGTCTGAGCCGGGATGCCGCCTGCGCTGCGGCGCCCTTGCGGCCCTGATCCATGTTTGTCGACTCCCACTGCCACCTCAGCTTTCCGGAACTGCACGGCCGCATCGACGCGGTGCGCGCCGACATGGCCGCCGCCCGGGTCGACCGGGCGTTGGTGATCTGCACCACGCTGGAAGAATTTGCCACCGTGCACGCGCTGGCGCTGGCGCATGACAACTTCTGGTGCACCGCCGGCGTGCACCCCGACACCGAAGGCCTGGCGGAGCCCGACGTGGCCAGCCTGCAGGCGCTGGCCGTGCTGCCGCGCGTGGTCGGTGTCGGCGAGACGGGGCTGGACTACTACCGCCTGAACGGCCGCAGCGTGGCCGACATGGCCTGGCAGCGCGACCGGTTTGCGGTGCACATGGCGGTGGCCCATGCCGTGGCCAAGCCGCTGGTGATCCACACCCGCAGCGCATCGGACGACACCGTGGCCATGCTGCGCAGCGCGCAGCAGGCGGCGGGCGGGGCGCTGACCGGCGTGTTCCACTGCTTCACCGAGACCGCCGAGGTGGCGCGCGCCGCGCTGGACCTGGGCTTCATGATCTCGTTCTCCGGCATCCTGACCTTCAAGACGGCGCAGGCGCTGCGCGACGTGGCCGCGTTCGTGCCGCTGGACCGTTGCCTGATCGAGACCGACAGCCCCTACCTGGCGCCGGTGCCGCACCGCGGCAAGACCAACAGCCCCGCCTGGGTGCCGCATGTGGCGGCAGAGTTGGCGCGCATCAAAGGCCTGCCAGTGGAGGCCGTGGCCGCTGCCACCAGCCGCAATTTCGAGGCGCTGTTCCAGTTGCCAGCGCCCCCCACGGAGCCCTGAACATGTTCAAGCGTTACTTTCAATATGTTGTCTATCTGGTTTTGGCGATCGGTTTTTCTTCAGCCAAGGCAGGGGCTTACGAAGATTTCTTCAAGTCGGTCATCAATGACGACGCGCGCCAGGTCGAGCAACTGCTGTCACGTGGCTTCGACCCCAACAGCCGCGACGAGAAGGGGCAGAACCTGCTGTACCTGAGCCAGCGCGACGGCGCCTTCAAGGTGGCGCAGGTGCTGCTCGACCATCCGCAGATCCGCATCGACCAGCCCAACAACGCCGCCGAAACCGCGCTGATGATGGCGGCGCTGCGCGACCACGACACCTGGGTGACCCGGCTGCTGGACAAGGGCGCGCGCATCGAGGGCCTGGCGGACGCCGGACAACCGGGCTGGACGCCGCTGCACTACGCGGCGGCAGCGCCGGGCTCGAAGGCGTTGACGGTGCTGCTGGCGCGCGGCGCGCGGGTGGATGCACGGTCTCCGAACGGCACCACGCCGTTGATGATGGCCGCCCAGTACGGCCCGGAGGACGCCGTACTGGCGTTGCTGAAGCAGGGCGCCGACGTGCGCCTGCGCAATGCCCTGGACCTGGGCCCGGCCGACTTTGCCCAGCGTGGCGGGCGTGAAGCCCTGGCCAGCCGGTTGGCCGCCGCCGCACGCTGAGCCCGTGCGGTGGCCCACGCGGCGCTGACGCGGCTGTCATCCAAACGCTGACACGCGGCATGTCGCTGGGCCGACTTCAGTGGCGCGCAGGGGCGGCCTACATTGGATCCATGGGCAGACCGCCCATGCCCATCCACCAGGAACAGCCGCCATGCAACCCTTGCCCCGCCACGTGAATCCCTTCGCGCTGATGCTCGATCCGCAGGCCGTGCTGGCCCAGATCGAGTGCTCTGAACGGCTGGAGCGCCTGCAGCGGCGCGTGTGCCGCCCGCTGGACAAGCCCTTGCTGGGCGGCGCGCAGGAGGCTGGCGACGAGTCATCCGAACCCGGTAGCGACGCCGCGGACCCAGGCCATGTGGCCTGAGATGCCGCGTGCCTTGCACGCCGGATGGGTGGCCATGCTGGCGCTGGCCGTGTCCGGCTGCGCCACCCCACTGGATGTGCGGCCGCTGGCGACCGGCCGCAGCGGCGTGTCGGCCTACGAGCTGAACGGCGCGGACGTGCACAGCTTGCGGCGCGCCGCCCAGCGCTTGTGTCCGCTGGGTGGCGACGTGGTGCGTGAAGCCGGCTTCGGCTTGCCACCAGAAGCCGAGGCGGGCCGCTGGCGCAGCACGCTGAACACCTTGGCCGCCTGGGTCGAGCCGCCCCGGCGGCCGGCGCAGCTGGTGGTGCTGTGCCGCGAAGCCGGCGACCGTGCGTCGCTGCAGGCCGCGTTGCCCAGGTTGCAACAGCCGGCGCCTGTTGTTGAGCCGCAGCCAGAAGTCACCGCAGCACTGCCGGTGGGGCCCATCCAGCCGGAATGGTGAGTCTTGCCGCACACGGGCGTGTGGCGATGGCGTGGCCGATGGAGGGAGGCCGTCTTGGCCTCCGTGTGGTCGCTGTGTGGTGACTGAGCGCCTGCTTTTTTATCGCCATCAAACCACGACGATGTGTATTATGTCAAATAAACAAGGTGTGGCATAATGCGTGCATCTGGGCCGGATTCCCACATTCAGCCGCAGTGACGTGCAGATCCCTGCAGAGCCACTTCAACGCCCGCCCCGCGCACACCCATGGCCAAAGCCGATACCAAGACTTCCATCGATTCCGACGGCCTGCGTTATCGCAGCAAGACCCCTGGTTCACCGTTCACCGCGGCAGGTGCCTTTGGCGCGGCGACGATGTCGTGCTTCCTGTGCGGCAAGCACCGTCCGCGCAGCCAGCTCAAGAGCCGGCGGCTGCTGGGCAAGGCGCAGTTCGTCTGCTCGCCCAGCTGCAAGGAAGCCGACACCGAAGGCAGCAGCAAGCCCTGATCATCAGCCGGTGCAGGCAGGTGCCTGTGCTGGTGGCCGCTTCAGCACAAAGCCCCGGCCGCGGGTCACCCGGCCGGGGCTTTGTTGCGTGTGTCCAGCTGGGGATCAGCCAGCCGGTGTCATCAGCATCAGCCCAGACGCCGTGTTCGAGATCGGGATGTGGTAATTGCGGTGCAGCTCCTGCACCTTGGCGCCCAAGGCGCCGCGCGTGGCCAGCCACATCAGCAATTCGACCCCCTGGGTGCCTGCCAGTTCCACCAGCTGGTGGGTGTTGAACTGCGTGGCCCAGCCCGGGTTGCCCACCAGGCTGTCCATGAAGCGCAGGTCGAAATCCTTGTTGATGAAGCCGGCGCGCTCGCCGTCCAGCTGGTGGCTCAGGCCGCCGGTGCCCAGCACCAGCACCTTCTCGTCACCCGGCCAGCTGGCCACGGCGCGGCCGATGGCTTCGCCCAGCTTCAGGCAGCGGGCGGCACTCGGCAGCGGCGCCTGCACCGTGTTGATGCACACCGGCACCACCCGCACCGGCCAGCACTGGTCGGGCCACAGCAGCGCCATCGGCAATGTGAAGGCATGGTCGACTTTCATCTCCTGGCAGGTGGTGAGGTCGAAGTCTTCGCCCACCAGGGATTCGATCAGGTGCCACGACAGCGCCGGGTCGCCCGGGAAGGCCGGCACCGTGGGGATGCCCCAGCCCTCGTCGGCATTGCGGTACTCGGGTGCGGCGCCCACGGCGAACGTGGGCATCTTGTCCAGGAAGAAGTTCAGCCCGTGGTCGTTGTAGACCACCACCACCACGTCGGGCTGCACCTCGGCCAGCCAGCGCTGCACCGGGATGAAGGCATCGAAGAACGGCTTCCAGTACGGGTCTTGCTGCAGGTTGCGGGCGATGGCGCGGCCGATGGCTGGCACGTGCGAGGTGGTGATGCCACCGATGATGCGGGCCATGGTCAAGCGCTCCGGGCCTGGTGGTTGGCGGCCTGCAGCCTGGCCTGGAACTCGGCCTTGGTCAGGCCGGTCTGCTGGGCGCCGATGTCCTGCATGTCCAGCCCGAAGATGCCGGCGAACTTGGCCAGGTAGTAGGCGTTGCCGCCGGCGGCGATCAGCTGCAGCACATTCCGGGCGCGGATGGCGTCGCGTTGCTGGTCGTTCAGGCCGTACTGCGTGCAGTAGGCGTCTTCATCGGCCACAAAGGCCGCGCGGTTGGCGGCGTTGTTGAAGGAATAGCACATGCGGTTCAGCGCATAGCCCTTCATGGCCTGGGCACCGTCGAAGATCACGGTGCCGGGGATCGGTGGGTGCTGGGCCAAGGCGGTCTCCTGTCTGCCGGTGCGTCGTTGCGCGCAGTGTCGAATGGAGCATCATTCAGAAAAATCCCCCTGCACTCATACAAGCCATGAGCCGATTCGATCATTCCGACCTGGACGGGCACCTGCTCACCCTGCTGGTGGCCGTGGTGGAAGAGCGGTCGGTGACCCGCGCGGCGCAGCGGCTGGGCGTCAGCCAGTCGGCGGTGAGCCATTTGCTGGACAAGCTGCGCGCCATCGTGGGCGACCCGCTGGTGGTGCGTTCCGGGCGCGGCATCGTGCCGACGGCGCGCGCCGAGCTGCTGGCCGACCGCGCGCGGCCCTTGCTGGACGACCTGCGTGGTTTCGTCAGCGCTGGTGGCTTCGACCCGGCCCGCCTGCGCGGCCCGGTGGTGGTGGCGGCCAACGACCTGCAGCGTGACCTGCTGATGCCGGGGCTGCTGCGACAGTTGCAGGCGGCAGCGCCTGGCGCCAGCCTGCAGGTGATTCCGTCCGGCGTGCCCGGCGCTGAGCTGCTGCGCGATGCCCAATGCCAGCTGCTGCTGACGCCACGCCCGCCTGCTGCGGCCGACCTGGTGCAGAAGCGCCTGTTCACCGACCGCTATGCCGTCTTCTACGACCCAGCCTGCCGCCCTGCCCCCGCTGGGCTGGACGACTACCTGGCCGCAGACCACGTGACCGTGGTCTACCACCCGCACCGTCTGCTGGCGCTGGACCAGGTGCTGTCCGACCGTGGCGTGGTGCGCCGCATGGTGGCCAGCGTGCCGGGCTTTGCCGGCCTGCCGCCGTTGCTGCGGGGCAGCAACCGCCTGGCCACCGCACCCAGCCTGCTGCGCGGTGCGCTGCTGCGTGGATTGGGCTGGGTCGACCCCCCGCTGCCCTGCCCCGAGCTGCCGATGTTTCTGGTGTGGCATGTGCGCCACCAGGATGACCCGCTGCACCGGTGGCTGCGCCAGCTGGTCGAGGACAGCGTGGCTCCCGCGCTGGCGGCGGCGCAGGGCGGCTGAAGCATGGTCAGCCGCCGGTGGGCGCAGCTGGAAACTCCTCGGTGTCGACCTCGGCCTGGCTTTGCGGGTTGTAGCGCGGGCCGTGGATGGCCTGCGGCTGGAACAGCGCGTCCAGCTGCGCCATCACGGCTGGCGACAATGGCACGGCCGCCGCTCCCAGGTTCTCGGCCAGATGGGCCGGGTTCACCGTGCCGGGGATGGGCACGATGTGATCGCCCCGCGCCAGCAGCCAGGCCAGCGCCAGCTGCGCCTGGCTGCACCCGGCCTGCTGCGCGATGGCGGCGTACGGCGCCAGCAGCGCCAGGTTGGCAGCGTAGGTGGCAGGCGCGAAGCGCGGCATGGCGCGGCGGATGTCCTTGGCGTCGAACGCCGACACATCGCGCAAGGTGCCGGTGAGGTAGGCGCGCGCCACCGGGCTGAAGGCGACGAAGGCCGCGCCGATGCGCCGGCATTCGTCCAGCACGGCGATCTCGGCATTGCGGCTCCACAGCGAGTATTCGCTCTGCACCGCGGCGATCGGCGCTACCGCGTGGGCGCGGCGCAGCGTGGCGGCCGACACTTCGCTCAAGCCCAACGCACGCAGCTTGCCTTCGGCCTGCAGGCGCGCCATCTCGCCCACCGATTCCTCGATCGGCACGGCTTTGTGCCAGCGGTGCAGGTAGTACAGGTCGATCACGTCGGTGCCCAGCCGCTGCAGGCTGGCCTCGACATCGCGGCGAATGGCTTCGGGCCGGCCGTCGATCACCCGCTGAAGCGCCCCGCCCGGCCCGACCGGCTGGCCAGACATGCCGCCCTTGCTGCACAGCGTGATGCGCTGGCGGTGCGGCTTCAGCACCCGGCCTACCAGCGTCTCATTGGCGCCGAAGCCGTACAGCGCCGCGGTGTCGAACAGCGTGACGCCCGCATCCAGCGCCTGCAGCAGCAGCCGCTCGGCATCGGCCACCGGCGGCGGCGCGCCGTAGGCGTGGCTCAGGTTCATGCAGCCCAGCCCGATGGCGGAGACAGTGAAGGGCCCGATGCGGCGCTGCGGCAGGGTCATTTGATCAGCCCGCGGCGTTCAGCTGCTGCTCCAGCCGGTGCAGCACCTGGTAGCAGGGCAGCACCTGGGCCAGGCTGCTGTTGGGCTGGCGGCCGTCGCGGATGGCGGCGAAGAACTCGCGGTCCTGCAGCTCGATGCCGTTCATGCTGACCGCCACCTGGCTGACGTCGATCTTCTGGTCCTTGCCGTCGAACAGGTCGTCGTAGCGGGCAATGTAGGTGCCGGTGTCGCCGATGTAGCGGAAGAAGGTGCCCAGCGGCCCGTCGTTGTTGAAGCTGAGCGACAGCGTGCAGATGGCGCCGTTGGCCGCCCTCAGCTGGATGCTCATGTCCATCGCGATGCCCAGCGCCGGGTGGATGGGCCCCTGGATGGCGTTGGCCTGCACGATGGGGCTGCCGCACTGGTAGGCAAACAGGTCGACCGTGTGCGCGGCGTGGTGCCACAGCAGGTGGTCGGTCCAGCTGCGCGGCTGGCCCAGCGCGTTCATGTTGGTGCGGCGGAAGAAGTAGGTCTGCACATCCATCTGCTGGATGTTGAAGGCACCCGCAGTGATCTTGTCGTGCACCCACTGGTGGCTGGGGTTGAAGCGGCGGGTGTGGCCGCACATGGCCACCAGGCCACTGGCCTCGGCCACACGCACCGCCTCTTCACCATCGGCCAGCACGTCGCACAGCGGAATCTCCACCTGCACATGCTTGCCAGCGCGCAGGCAGGCCAGGGTCTGGCTGGCGTGCATCTGGGTGGGAGTGCACAGGATCACGGCATCCACTTCGGGCACGGCCAGGCTGTCGGCCAGGTCGGTGGTGACATGGCCGATGCCGTACTTGGCTGCCACCTCCCTGGTCTTGTCCAGCTCGCGGCCGATGACCGAGACCACCTCGACGCCGTCGATGTTCTTGATGCCATCCAGGTGCTTGATGCCGAAGGCGCCGGCACCGGCCAGCGCCACCTTGATCGTTTCGGCCATGTCAGTTGTTCTCCAGGATCAGATGGCCCACGGCCGTGTTGCTGGCGGGCACATGGTAGAAGCGGTGCTTGAGCGTGGGTGCCAGTCCGCCGGCCACGTCAGCCATGGCGCCGCGGGCGATCAGCCACAACACCAGTTCGATGCCCTCGCTGCCGGCTTCGCGCACATAGTCGATGTGTGGCACGGCGGCCTGGCCCGCGGGGTCGGCGATCAGCCGGTCGAGGAAGGCATTGTCGAAGGGCTGGTTGATCAGGCCGGCACGCGGGCCTTGCAACTGGTGGCTCATGCCGCCGGTGCCCCAGATCTGCACCTTCAGCGGCTGGTCGAAGCTTTCGATGGCGCGGCGGATGGCCTGGCCCAGCATGAAGCAGCGCCGGCCGCTGGGCACCGGGTACTGCACCACGTTGACGGCGAAGGGGATCACCGGGCAGGGCCAGGCGGGGTTGGGGCCGGCTGGCTGGCCGAACATCAGGCTCAGCGGCACCGTCAGGCCGTGGTCGACATCCATCCTGTTCACGATGGTCAGGTCAAAGTCGTCCTGGATCACGCTCTGTGCAATGTGCGCGGCCAGTTCGGGGTGGCCGATCACCTGCGGCACCGGGCGCGGGCCCCAGCCCTCGTCGGCCGGGGTGAAGCTGGCCGCCGTGCCAATGGCGAAGGTGGGGATCATCTCCAGGCTGAAAGCCGTGGCATGGTCGTTGTAGACCAGGAAGATGACATCGGGCGTGTTGTCGGCCATCCACTGCTTGCTGGGCTCATAGCCCTTGAACAGCGGCTGCCAGTACGGCTCGTGGCTCTTGCCGAGATCGATGGCCGCGCCGATGGCAGGCACGTGCGAGGTGTAGACGGAGGCAGTGATGCGGGCCATGTTCAGATGTCCTTGCGGTGCTTGCCTTGCGGCTGGTTCTGCGGTTGGGCATCGCCGTTCTCGCCCAGCACCCGGTTGCCGTCGATGCGCCGGCCGCCGCCGAGCATCATGGCCATGTACTCCTCCTGCGTCATGCCGGTCATCGTGGCCGCCATGTACTGGAAGCTCCTGCCGTCGGTGGCGCCGATCTTGGCCAGGAAGTAGATGTTGCCGCCGGCGGCGATGCAGCGGTTCAGGTCGCGGGTCAGCACGCCCTGCTTCTGCTCCTCGGTCATCGGCCACTGGTCCAGGTACGCCCGTTCATCGCGCCTGAAGGCTTCCCGGTTCTCGGCCTTCATCAGGCTCATGCAGAACTGGTTGAGGTGGTAGCCCTTGCGCGACTGTTCGGCGTCGAAGATGGTCGTGCCGGGCACGTCGAGATAGGGTTTGTCCAGGGCCATGGTCATGCCTCCTCGGGCCAGTAGAGACGCATCGGGTTGTCCACCAGCAGCTTCTTCTGCAGGTCGGCGGTGGGTGCGATGTGCGGGATGAAGTCCACCAGCAGCCCGTCGTCGGGCATGTGGTCCTTCAGGTTGGGGTGGGGCCAGTCGGTGCCCCACAGCACGCGGTCGGGGAACTGTTCGACGATGCGGCGGGCGAACGGGATCACGTCGGTGTAGGCGTTGCGTTCGCCGTCCAGCGCCTTCGGTCCGGTGACCGACAGCCGCTCGGGGCAGCTCACCTTGCTCCACACATTCGTGTGCTCGCGCATGAAGCGTTCGAACAGCGCAAACTGCGGGCCGTCCACCGGCAGGCTGACGTCGGGCCGGCCCATGTGGTCGACCACCACGGTGGTCGGCAGCGCGGTGAAGAAGTCCCACAGCTCGGGCAGGTCCACAGCCTCGAAGTAGATGACCACGTGCCAGCCCAGCTTGGCGATGCGGCCGGCGATCTCCAGCAGCTCATCCTTGGGCGTGAAGTCGACCAGGCGCTTGACGAAGTTGAAGCGCACGCCGCGCACGCCGGCGGCATGCAGCTGCTGCAGTTCGTCGTCGGTGATGCTGCGCCGCACCGTGGCCACGCCACGCGCCTTGCCGCCGCTGGCCAGGCAGGCGTCGACCAGGGCCCGGTTGTCGGCGCCGTGGCAGGTGGCCTGCACGATCACGTTGCGGGCGAAACCCAGGTGGTCGCGCAGGGCGAACAACTGCTGCTTGCTGGCGTCGCAAGGGGTGTACTTGCGCTCGGGCGCATAGGGAAACTCTGCGCCCGGGCCGAAGACATGGCAGTGGGCATCGACGCTGCCGGGCGGCAGCTGGAACGCAGGCCTGGTCGGGCCGGTGTACCAGTCCAGCCAGCCGCTGGTCTTGGTGAAGTCGCCGGTGGTGGGTTTGCGCATGGGTCAGTCCTTGTTGCGGGCGGCCGCGAGAAGACGGTCCGCCTCGGTGCGCCAGTCGGCGCTGCGGGCGAAGCCCGACGTGCCCTTGGTGCCGAACACGCCGGCATCGGCCAGGTCGGCGATGTGGGCCTGGCGTTCGGCGGTGCCGGCGGCGCTGTGCGGCTGCAGGCCAGCCTCGCGCACCGTCTCGGCCACCTCGCGCACTTCTTCGCTGCGGCGGCGGCCGTGTTCAATCACCCGCTGGAAGAAATAGGCGCCCTGCTTCTCCCAGTCGATGCCAGGAAAGGTCTCGTGCAGGCTGGCCAGCACCGCGTCTTCCACGCCGTAGAACCTGGCGGCGGTGAAGCTCTCGATGACCATGGCCTCCAGGCCCTTGATCATCACGCTGCGGCACATCTTGGTGGCGCTGGCCACGCCCAGGCGCTCACTCGCCATCTTGGCATCGAAGCCCAGCGCGTTGAGCAGCGGCGCCAGCGTGGCGGCCGAACTGCCACCCAGCAGCAGCGGCACGCGGATGCGGTAGGGCGGGATGCTGGTCATCACCGCACCTTCGACATACCGGCCCCCTGCCCCATCCACCAACGCGGCCGCACGCTGTTTGGCGCCGGGCGAGGCGGAGTTGAAGTCCAGGAAGAAGGCGCCGGGCCGGATGGCGGGTGCGCAATCGGCCGCCACCGGTACGGCCTGGCTGGCGGTGACGGCGCTGACGATCAAGTCGCTGCCAGCGGCCAGGTCGGCCGCCGAGGCGGCCAGCACCACGCCATGCCGGCCGGCATGGTCATGCAGCGGTGCGGCGCTGGCCGGGCTGGCCAGCTTCAAGTCCCAGGCGGCGACGGCCACGCCCTGGGCGCGCAGGTCTTCGGCCAGGATGCGGCCCACCTCGCCGTAACCGACGAGGCCGATCCGCCAATGCTGTGGGTCGGCATGCATGGTGGTCAGTCGATGTACTTCAGGCCGGCGGCGGCCAGCGGCTCGCGCATCTTGTACATGTCCAGCCCCAGCACGCCCTGGGCCAGCTGGTCGCGCTTGGCGCCTTCGTTGGCCTCGCGGGCCTGGGCGGCTTCCAGGGTCTTGGCGGCCAGATCACGCGGCACGCAGACCACGCCATCGTCGTCGGCCACGATCACGTCGCCCGGCGTCACCAGCATGCCGGCGCACACCACCGGGATGTTGACCGAGCCGATGGTGGCCTTGATCGTGCCCTTGCTGCTGATGGCCTTGCTCCACACCGGAAAGCGCATCTCGGTCAGCGTTTTCACATCACGCACACCGGCGTCGATGACCAGGGCGCGGGCACCGCGGGCCATGAAGCTGGTGGCCAGCAGGTCACCGAAGTAGCCGTCGGTGCATTCGGCGGTGATGGCGGCCACGACGATGTCGCCCGGGCGGATCTGCTCGGCCACCACATGCATCATCCAGTTGTCACCGGGATGCAGCAGCACGGTGACGGCTGTGCCGCTGACCTGGGCACCGGCATAGATCGGCCGCATGTACGGCTTGAGCAGGCCGACGCGGCCCATGGCCTCGTGCACCGTGGCGCTGCCCAGCGACGCCAGCGCGTCGGCGGTGGCCGCATCGGTGCGGGTGATGTTGCGGTAGACGACGCCCAGTTCGTACATGGTGCTTGCTCCTTGATTCAGAGTCCCTTGGACTTCAACTGCCTGTCCAGCCGGCCGAACACGCGGCGGGCATTGCCTTCGTAGACCATCTGCTTCTGCGCCGCGCTGAGTTGCGTGCTCGCTTCGATGTAGCGCTTGGTGTCGTCGTAGTAGAAGCCGGTCTCGGGGTCGATGCCGCGCACCGCGCCGATCATCTCGCTGGCGAACAGGATGTTCTCCACCGGAATCACGGTGGTCAGCAGGTCGATGCCGGGCTGGTGGTAGACGCAAGTGTCGAAGAAGATGTTCTTCAGCAGGTGCTCGGTCAGCAGCGGCTTCTTCAGCTCCTGCGCCAGGCCGCGGAAGCGGCCCCAGTGGTAGGGCACGGCGCCGCCGCCGTGCGGAATCAGGAACTTCAGCGTCGGGAAGTCCTTGAACAGGTCACTGGTCAGGCACTGCATGAAGGCCGTGGTGTCGGCATTCAGGTAGTGCGCCCCGGTGGTGTGGAAGCAGGCGTTGCAGCTGGTGCTGACATGGATCATCGCCGGGATGTCGTACTCGACCATCTTCTCGTAGATGGGGTACCAGCTGCGGTCGCTCAGCGGCGGGCTGGTCCAGTGGCCACCTGACGGATCGGGGTTCAGGTTGATGCCGACGTTGCCGTACTGCTCCACGCACTTCACCAGCTCGGGGATGCAGGTGGCGGGGTCGACGCCGGGGCTCTGCGGCAGCATGGCGGCGGGCACGAAGTGGTCGGGGAACAGCTGGCTGACGCGGAAGCACAGCTCGTTGCAGATGGCCGCCCAGGTGGACGACACCTGGAAATCGCCGATGTGGTGGGCCATGAAGCTGGCGCG
>JAGOBT010000497.1 GCA_017999135.1 Burkholderiaceae bacterium | reverse complement strand
GCGCAGGGGGGTGCCGCCGGTGCTGGCGTGGGGGTTGGCAGGGTGGATCATGGGGCGGGGTCCGCGCGCATTCTCGCTGCGGCGGGTGTCGGCCCCATGGGCTCACTGGCCCTGCCGCGGCAGGTGCAAGGTCATGCGGCAGCCGCGGCCGGTCGCCGGGTCGGGCTGCCAGTCGATGCGCGCGCCGATGGCCTCGGCGCGGCGCTGCTGGGTGGCCAGGCCCTGGCGGCCACTGCGCAGCGCCGTCGGCAGGTCGAAGCCCGGCCCGTCGTCGGTGATCTGCACCCGCACCCACCGGGCGTCGAAGGCGGTGTGCACATGGATCTCGGTGGCGCGTGCATGCTGGATGCAGTTGCCCAGCGTCTCCTGCAGGATGCGCAGGATGTGCAGTGCGCAGCGCGGGTCCAGCCAGTCCAGGCGGGGCAGGTCGCTCACATCCCAGCGCAGCCGGATGCCGGCCGCCTGCAGCCGGCTGCCGAGCCGGTAGCGCAGGGTGGCCAGCAGCAGCAGCAGGTCGGCGTCGACCGGCTCCATCGAGTCGATCGTCAGGCGCAGGTCGTCGATGCAGCCACGCAGCAGCTGCTGGATGGCCGCCTCGTCCACCGGCCCCGCCGCCACCGACTGCAGGGCGCCCTGCAGCGACGCGCCCAGCCCGTCGTGCATGTCCTGCATCAGGCGCCGCCGCTCCTGCGCCCGGGTCTGCTGCTGCTCGGCGGCGCGCAGGCGCCGGTGGGTGTCGGTCAGGTCGGCCTCGCGCTGCTGCAGGCGCAGCGCCAGTTGCCGGTGCGTCTCGCCCACCTCGTGCAGCGCGGCTGCAAAGCGCCGGTACATCAGGTGGGCGAAGACGGCGAAGGTCACCATGCCGCCATAGGCGCCCAGCGGGATGCCCTCTGCCGGCAGCCAGCCGCCGGCCGGCAGCCGGTCGGCCAGGTCCAGCAGCATGCACAGGCCGATGCCGGCCGACACCCACTGGCCGTCACGCGACCGGCCCCGGCAGCGCAGCCAGCCGACGGCGGCCACGGTGGCGCCCATCGCCAGCGCCAGGCCATCGACGGCGGCAGCCAGCTCCGGCCAGCCGGGTGCCCTGGCTGGCCAGGTGAGCAGGCCGACCGCGGCGGTGAGCGCGAGCAGCGCGGTGTCCAGCCCGCGCTGCGGCTGCCGGTGCAAGCCGCTGATGACGACATGGCCCAGGGCCAGCACCCAGAACAGTGCGTTCAGGGTCAGCCAGGCAAAGGCATCGGGGGCGATCGGCCAGTCTGCCTGCACCTGCAGCGTGCGCAGAAAGGTGGCCGCCGACAGGGCGAAGAACAGCAGGTAGCCGCGGTCGGACCGGCGCAGCAGCCACACCACCAGCGAGTACAGCCCGACAGTGAGGAAGGCGGCGCTGCCCAGCGCCGGCAGGTCGCGCTGCAGCCAGCGGCGGGTCCGGTCGCGCCAGGCCAGCGGCCCGGGGGCGCCGATGTGCAGCGCGCTGAGCGTCGGCGCGCCTTGGCGGGCGGCCCAGCCCGAGCCGATGTCGGTGCCAGGGGCCGCGTGGCGCAGGCCGATCAGCAGGTCGTGCGCAGGGGCGCCGGGCGGGTGGGCGTGGCGGGCCGCCGGCCCCGGCAGGTCGACCCACAACGGCGTGCGTGCGCTGGTCCAGTGGGCGCCGTCACGCTGCACCGCATGCACCAGTTGCCCGTCCAGGTAGATGGCCACCGGCCCGTCGCTGTGCACACGGGCGGCGTACAGCGCCCAGGCCGCGTCGCCTGCGGTGTCGGCCGGCAGGCGCCAGCGGTACCAGCTGGTGCGGATGGCGGTGCCCGCTGCGGGCGGCGCCACCAGGGCGGGCACCGCCAGCGGGCGCACGGGCTCCTGCGGCAGGGCCAGCGGCTGCCACGTGCCGGGCAACTGGCGCCAGTCCAGTTGCCGTGCGGGGGCGGCCCGCAGCGGGGCAGCGCCCTCGTCGACGACCAGATGCAGCGCCGTGGTCAGGTGCAGTGGAGCGGGGGCTGGGGTGGGGGTGGTGGCGTTGCCAGCCGCGGTCGCGGCGGGCAGTGCAGCCAGGCCGCACAGCCGCAGCGCAGCGCACCCCAACGCGTGCCGGCATCGGCCACGCCCTGCGCCGGGTGCCGTCATGCCGGGCCCACGGCGGCCGGGCGCCGCAGCGGCAGCCACAGCGTGACGCAGGTGCCGGCGCGGCCTGGTGCTGCCGCCCCTTGCCGCCAGTGCAGCCGCGCGCCGATGGCATCGGCCCGCCGCAGCTGGTTGCGCAGGCCGCGGCCGCCGTTGTGCAGCGCCTGGTCCAGGTCGAAGCCCGGGCCGTTGTCGCACAGGTGCAGCGTCACGCCGGTGGCGTCGGCCACGGCGCGCAGGGCGATGTTGTCGGCCTGGGTGTGCCGCGTGGCGTTGGTCAGTGCCTCCTGCAGGATGCGCAGGATGTGCAGGGCACAGCGCGGGTCCAGCCAGTCCAGCCGGGGCAGGTCGGGCACCTGCCAGCGCAGGGACACGCCGGCGCGCTGCAGGGGGTCGGCCACCCGGCCGTGCAGGTTGTCCAGCAGCAGCGCCAGGTCGGCTTCCACCGGGTCCATCGCGTCGATCGTCAGGTGCACGTCGTCGATGCAGTTGCGCAGGATCTTGCCGACCGCCGGGCCGCCCAGCGGCCCGCGCTCGAACGCACGCAGCGCGTTGTGCAGCGTCGCGCCCAGGCCGTCGTGCATGTCCTGCATCAGGCGCTGGCGCTCCTGCGACAGGGTCTGCCGGTGTTCCACGTCCCGCAGCTGGGCGTGGCTGCGCTCCAGGGCCTGCTCGCGGTCCAGCAGGCGATGCGCCAGTTGCGCGTTGGCCTGCTCCACGTCGTGCAGCGCGCCGATGTAGCGCCGGTACATCAGCAGGCAGAACACGACGAAGTTCACCAGCGTCATGTAGGGCCCCAGGTACCAGCCCTCCGGACCGATGAAGTTGTTCTGCAGCAGCCAGTCCACCCCGCCCAGCACCACGTTCAGGCTGACGCTGCCGGCCACCAGCATGCCTTCTGTGCTGCGGCGCCAGGCCTGGGCCACGCCGGTCCAGGCCATGCTGATGCTCAGCGGCACCACCAGCAGGTAGATCAGCGGCGTCAGCCGGGGCGAGTTGTCCACCAGCGGCAGCCACGGCAGCGTGACCACCGCCACCCCGAGGCTGCAGGCGATGAGGCTGCGCGTCAGCCAGGGCACCGGCCGGGGCTGCAGCCCGCGCTGAAAGAAGTGCACCGCCAGCAACATGGCGAACAGCGAGGTCACCGTCAGCCAGGCCAGCCAGGGG
>JAGOBT010000498.1 GCA_017999135.1 Burkholderiaceae bacterium | reverse complement strand
CGCTTCTCGAACTGCGCCGCCATCCACTGCAGCGCCGCCACCAGCCCCTGCTCCAGGATGGCCGGGCGCAGGTTGTGCATGATGCGCTGGCTGGCCTCGATGGCGTGCTGCACCGTCTCCAGGGCGGTGTGCACGCGCTGCTGCACCTCGGCCGGCGGCACGTCGCCGGCCGCCGCATGGCGGCCGATCCAGGCCAGGTCGAACTGGATGGCGGTGAGGCTGCCACCCACGTCGTCGTGGATCTCGCGGGCAATCGCCGCACGCTCCATCTCCACGCTGGTCTGCAGGTGCTGGGCCAGTTCGCTCAGGCGCTGGCGGCTGGCGGCCAGCTCACGGTCGGCGCGGGCGCGGGCCAGGCGGTCGCGGTGGGCGGCAATCGCGTGTTCCACCGCCGGCGCCAGGCGCGACAGGTTGTTCTTCAGCAGGTAGTCGTCGGCGCCGTTGCGCATGGCGGCCACCGCCGTGTCCTCCCCGATTTCGCCTGACACCAGGATGAACGGCAGGTCCTGCCCGCTCTCGCGCAGGATCTCCTGCGCCCGCAGGCCGTTGAAACCGGGCAGGTTGAAATCCGACAGCACCACATCCCAACGTTGCGTGGCCAGGGCATGGCGCAGGCCGTCTTCGGTGTCGACACGGCTGCAGTCGATGCGCAGGCCGGCGCGCAGCAGGTGCAGCAGCGCCAGCTCGTGGTCGGGCACGCTGTCTTCGACATGCAGCACGCGCAGCGGCTGGGCGGCAGCGCGGTTGGCGGGGCTGGAAACCATGGGTGGAGTATGGCAAAGCACGGCCGCCGCCCCGCGCCACCCGGCGCCAGACCGGCCGCAGGCCACGGCCGCACACGCGGCCGCACCCGCTTTCACTCAACTTCCGGCCCGGCGGGCCGAAAAACGCCCATGGCCGCACCGAACCGCGTGCCGGACCACCCAGCCCTGGAGCGGAGTGACGATGCCCAATGACGACCTGACCCCGGAGCGCGCCGGGCCCGACGGACCGCCCGGCCTGCAGGTGCAGCTGCTGACGGCCGCCGACCTGCAGGACAGCCTGATGGTGGCCAGCAACGACCTGGAACGCCTGCAGCGCCTGCTGACCGACGCCACCGAGACGCTGATGGGGCACTTCTACGGCGCCACGGCCCAGATCCAGCAGCTGTCACGCGCGGCGGCCCAGCACCCCGAGCTGCCCGAAAGCCACCTGCACGCCACCATGCAGCACCTGGCCGGCGCTGTCACGGCGCTGCAGTTCCAGGACATGGCCAGCCAGCTCGTCAACCACACCCAGCGGCGGCTGCGCAATTGCGCCGACCGCCTGGCGCGCGACGTGATGGGCGACGACGAAGACGGCGAAGCCGTGGTGGAGGAGGCGCCCCTGCGACCCAACCCCGTCACGCAGGACGAGATGGACGCTGGGTCCATCGAGCTGTTCTGAGCAAGCCCCTTCAAGTTTCACGGATTCCGTCCGAAAACACACCAGTTTCCCGGAGAAAACGATGCACTCAATCCTCGCCGTCGATGATTCCGCCTCGATGCGCCAGATGGTTTCGTTCACCTTGAAGAACGCAGGCTTCAACGTCGTCGAGGCGGTGGACGGGCAGGACGCCTGGGAAAAGGCCGGCCAGCGCGATTTCAGCCTGGTGTTGACCGACCAGAACATGCCACGCATGGACGGCATCAGCCTGACCAAGAAGCTGCGCGAGAGCCCGAAATTCAAGGCCACGCCGATCCTGATCCTGACCACCGAGTCGAGCGACCAGATGAAGATGGCCGGCCGCGCCGCCGGTGCCACCGGCTGGCTGGTCAAGCCCTTCGACCCGGCCAAGCTGATCGAAGTGATCGGCAAGGTGATCCGCTGACGCAGTCCGACCGGCGCCTGCCCACCCTGCGGCGCCCGTGCCCCCCTACCCCGGAGACTTCCAGCCATGGCTGAGATGAGCAACGAAGGCGCCAGTGCCAGCGCCGGCATCGACCTGAGCCAGTTCTTCCAGGTCTTCTTCGAAGAAGCCGGTGAGAACCTGCAGTCGATGGAGCAGATGCTGCTCGAACTCGACGTGAACGCCGCCGACGACGAGGAGCTCAACGCCATCTTCCGTTGCGCGCACTCGGTCAAGGGCGGCGCGGCCACGTTCGGCTTCGGCGACGTGGCCGAGCTGACCCACCAGATGGAGGCGCTGCTGGACAAACTGCGCCGCCACGAGCTGACCCCCACCACCCAGATGGTGGACGTGCTGCTGGCCTCGGGCGACGCGCTCAAGGCCCTGCTGGCACGCCACCAGGGCACCGGCGACGCGGTGCCCGACACCACCGAGCTGCTGCACACCATCAAGACCCTGTGCGCCGGCGGCCAGGTGGACACCGCTGCGCCGGCGCAGGCGGCCGCGCCGGCACCCGTGGCCACGCCTGCACCGGCCGTGGCGGCGCCGGTGGTGCCCGGCCAGCGCGTGCTGGAGATGACGGTGGGCGCGCTGCCCGACCCCAGCCTGTGCGACAGCCTGGTGGAACTGTTCCACGAAATCGTGGGCCTGGGCCAGATCGAGCCGCTGGACGCTGGCCGCTCGGCCGATGGCATGCGCCGCTTCAAGGTCACCACCACCAGCAGCGACGCCGACCTGCTGGACCTGTTCACCTTCCATGTGCCGCGCGAGGCCGTGAGCCTGCAGCCGATGACGCCGGGCTACGGCTTCTATGACGGCGCGCCGGGCGCGCCGAAGACAGAAGCCGCGCCGGCCAAGGACCAGGGCTACGGCTTCTTCGACGAGGCGCCGGGGGCGCCCGGCGCTGGCCAGCCCGCCAGCGCCGCCGCGGAAGCAGCCCCCAGCACGCCGGCCGAGCCCGTGGCCAAGCCGGCGCCAGCCCGCCCGGCGGCCGCCAGGCCCGAAACCAAGGCCGGCGCCGCGCTGGAATCGGCCACCCTGCGGGTGTCGGTCGAGAAGGTCGACCAGCTGATCAACCTGGTGGGTGAACTCGTGATCACCCAGGCCATGCTGGCGCAGAACAGCAAGACGCTGGAATCGGGCATGAGCCAGCAGATGGCCAGCGGCCTGGCCGACCTGGAGCGCAACACCCGGGATCTGCAGGAAGCGGTGATGTCGATCCGGATGATTCCGATGTCGATGGTGTTCAACCGCTTCCCGCGCATGCTGCGCGACCTGGCCGCCAAGCTGGGCAAGAAGGTGGAGCTGGTCACCCTGGGCGAAAGCACCGAGCTGGACAAGGGCATGGTCGAGAAGATCACCGACCCGCTGACCCACCTGGTGCGCAACAGCTGCGACCACGGCATCGAGCTGCC
>JAGOBT010000496.1 GCA_017999135.1 Burkholderiaceae bacterium | reverse complement strand
CGGTAGAAGTCATGCTGCATGTCGTCTTCACGGCTCCACACCAGCTTGACCGGCTTGTTGGGCACCGCCTTGGCGATCTGCGCTGCCTGCAGCACGTAGTCGAAGTCGATGCGCCGCCCGAAGCCGCCGCCGAGGAAGGTGCTCTCCACCGCCACGTTCTCGACCTTCAGGTTCAGCATCTTGGCCACCGCGCCCTGCACCGCGTCGGGCCACTGCGTGGGGCCCACCAGGCGGATGCGGTCGCCTTCGAAGTGGGCGGTGTAGTTCATTGGCTCCATCGGTGCATGGGCCAGGTGCTGGGTGCGGTATTCGGCCCGCACCACCTTGGCGGCAGCGGCCACCACGGCGTCGGCGTCACCCACCTTCTTGTGCGGGATCGGCTTGCCGGTGGCCAGCGCCGCCTGCGTGCCGGCGGACATGGCCGCGGTGTTCAGGTTGGCATGGGGGCCGTCGTCCCAGTCGACCTGCAGCAGGTCGCGCGCCTTCACTGGGTGCCAGTAGGTGTCGGCCACCACGGCAATGCCGTCGGGGATCTGCACCACGGCGATCACGCCCGGCGCGGCCTTGGCCTTGGCGGCATCGAAGCCCTTGACCTTGCCGCCCTGCACCGGCGGCATGGCGATGGTGGCGTAGACCATGCCGGGCAGCTTGACGTCGATGCCGAAGCGCGCCGTGCCGTTGACCTTGGCCGGCGTGTCCAGCCGGGTGGTGGGCTTGCCGACAATGCGGAACTGCGACGGGTCCTTCATCGCCGGCTTCTCGGGCACCGGCAGCCTGGCGGCCGCCTCGGCCAGTTGGCCGTAGGTGGCGCGCTTGCCGCCCGCGCCGGTGACGACGCCGTTCTCGGCCTTCAGCGTGCCGGCGTCCACCTTCCACCGCGCGGCGGCGGCGGCCACCAGCATCTCTCGCACCTGGGCGCCGGCCAGGCGCAGCTTGTCGTAGCCCTCGCGCACCGAGGTCGACCCGCCGGCGAGCTGCAGGCCGAAGATCAGCGCATTGCCGTACACCTTGCCCGGCGGCGCAAACGCCACCTGCACCTTCTGCACGTCGACGTTCAGTTCCTCGGCAATCAGCATCGGCATGCTGGTGTTCACGCCCTGCCCATCTCGACCCGCGCCGAGATCAGCGTGATGGTGTTGTCGTCGGCGATGTGCACCCACGCGCTGGGCGTGTGCAGCGTGCAGCCGCGCGGGCTGGGCCGGCGGCGGGCAGCACCACGCCGAGCATCAGGCCGCCACTGAAGGCAGCCGAGGTCTGCAGGAAGCCGCGGCGGCTGGTGTGCAACTGGTTGGTGGTCCTGGTCATCGCAGCGCTCCTCAGGCCTTGGCGCCGCGCATCTCGGCGGCAGTGGTCTTGATGGCCGCGCGCACGCGGGTGTAGGTGCCGCAGCGGCAGATGTTGCCGGCCATGGCCTCGTCGATCTGGGCGTCGCTGGGGTTCTTGTTGCCCGCCAGCAGCGCAGCCGCGCTCATCAGCTGGCCGCTCTGGCAGTAGCCGCACTGCGGCACGTCGTGCTGGATCCAGGCCTTCTGCAGCGGGTGGCTGTTGTCCTTGGACAGCCCTTCGACCGTGGCCACCAGCCGGTCGGCCACACGCGACAGCGGCGTCGAGCAGGACCGGATCGGCTCGCCATCCAGGTGCACGGTGCAGGCTCCGCACAGCTTGGCCCCGCAGCCGAACTTGGTGCCAGTCAGGCCCACCTCGTCGCGGATGACCCACAGCAGCGGGTTGTCGGGCTCGGACGTCGCCTGCACAGGCTGCCCGTTGATCTTGAAGGCGGTGGTCATCGTGTCCCCTCGTCTTGTGGGGCGCAGGCCGCACAGGCATGCGACGCCGTGGTGCGACGGTCCAACGCGCCGGATGAGAGGACAAACCCGCGCCGTTGCACGCGGGCACTGCGCCGGGATGGATCAGCCGGCCGGGCGCAGCGGCAGCACCTGCGGGTTCAGCGCGGTGGGCGGGCGGCCGCCACCCAGTGCCGCCAGCAGGTTGGTGGCGGCCAGGTCGGCCATGGCGCGGCGGGTGCGCAGGCTGGCGCTGGCGATGTGCGGCGTCAGCACCACGTTGGGCACGGTCAGCAGGTCGGGGTGCACGGCGGGCTCGCCTTCGAACACGTCCAGCCCGGCGGCAGCGATGCGCCGCTCGCGCAGCGCCTGGGCCAGTGCTGCGTCGTCGACCACGCCGCCGCGGGCGATGTTGGTCAGCGTGGCGGTGGGCTTCATCAGCGCCAGGTCGGCGGCGGCCACCAGGTGGTGCGACGCCGGGCTGTAGGGCACCACGATGACCAGGTGGTCGGCCTCGCGCAGCAGGGCGGCCTTGTCGACCCAGCGCGCGCCCAGCTGCTGCTCGATCGCGCCATCGAGCCGGCTGCGGTTGTGGTACAGCACCGGCATGCCGAAACCCAGCGCGCCGCGCCGGGCGATGGCCTGGCCGATGCGGCCCATGCCCAGCACGCCCAGCGTGGCGCCGTGCACGTCGGCGCCGGCGAACATGTCGTAGGCCCAGTGCGTCCAGCGGCCGGCGCGCAAGAAGTGTTCACTCTCGGCGATGCGCCGGGCGGTGGCCATCATCAGCGCGAAGCCGAAGTCGGCGGTGGTCTCGGTCAGCACGTCGGGCGCGTTGCTCACCAGCACGCCGGCGGCGGTGCAGGCCGGCAAGTCGATGTTGTTGTAGCCCACTGCCATGCTGCACACGGCACGCAGGCTGGGCACCGCCGCCAGCAGGGTTGCGTCGATGCGCGGGCTGCCAGCCACCAGCAGGCCGGCAGCGCCCTGGGCGCGCGCGGCCAGGGTGTCCGGCGTCCAGTCGATGTGGTTGGCGGTGCCGCAGGGCGCGTCCACCTCGAACTGCTGGCCCAGGTTCGCCAGCACCTCGGCAAACATCGGAATCGTGACCAGCAGGCGGGGGCGGGGTGTGGCAGCCATGGGTCAGCGCATCCAGAGGAAGGTCAGCAACACGAACAGCGGCACCAGGATGCCGAACGACCAGGCCATGTAGCCGAAGAAGCTGGGCATGCGCATGCCGCGGTCCTCGACGATGGCCTTGACCATGAAGTTGGGCGCGTTGCCGATGTAGCTGTTGGCGCCCATGAACACCGAGCCGGCCGAGATCGCCGCCAGCGTGGTGGCCAGCGGGCCCATCAGCGTGGCCGGGTCGCCCCCGGCCAGGTTGAAGAACACCAGGTAGGTGGGCGCGTTGTCGAGGAACGACGACAGCATGCCCGAGAACCAGTAGTAGGCCCAGGGCAGCGGCTGGCCGTCGGGCCCGGTGACGGCACGTGCCACCGCGG
>JAGOBT010000495.1 GCA_017999135.1 Burkholderiaceae bacterium | reverse complement strand
CTGGAGGCCAGCGCGTTGTTCAGCGAAGAGAGTTGCAGCTTCAGCCGCACCGACCTGGCCGACAGCCTGGCGCAGTGGCTGCAACACGCCCGGGCCGCAGCGCCCGGGCCATGAGACGAACCCGGGCCGCAGCGCCCGGGCATTGACACCGCTCAGACCCCGGCGCGCTGCTGGGTGGCGGCCAGCGCGCTGCGCAGCGCCTCGGCGCTGTCGGCCAGGTGGGCGCGGGCCTCGCCGCTCAGGCCCTTGCGACCGGCGGCACGCTCCAGCCGCTGGGCCAGGGCCGCGCCACGGCTGCGCACCATCGCGCGGGCATCGCTGCGGGTCATCAGGCCCGGCCGCAGCACCAGCGCGGCCATGCGGCTGACATGCTCGCGCTGCAGTTCGCGCCGCGGCTGCGGGATGTCGCCGCTGCCGGCCAGCTCGCTCCAGACGTCGGCTTCGAGCTGGTCGTACAGCTCGGCCAGGCGCAGCGGCTGCGCCGGCGGGCTGACCTTGGACTCGGTGTCCAGCACCCGCGTGGCCAGGCTGTCGCCCATCAGCCGGTTGAGGATGGCGCGCTGCAGGTCCAGCACCGTCTGCCCCAGCGGGTATTCGGTGGGCTCGGCCAGCGATTCACCCCGCTCCAGGAAGTTGGGCGCCAGCTTGCGCTGCAGCGCCGGGCTGACGACGAAGGCATCGGCCGCCAGCACCCGCTGCGACAGCATCTGCAGCGCGGCGCGCTGGTCGGCCGCCGGCAGCGGCTGCAGCGGGTCGCGCCCGGTGTTGGGAAAGTCGCGCAGCGTGCGCACGCCGCCCACCTGGCGCAGCAGCACGCCGGCGGCGCGGCCGGCGTCGCGCACCGCATAGCCCAGCGTGCGCCGCAGGATGCCGTAGTCCTCGTCGGGCTTCAGCGTGCGGGTCTCCTGGCGCTGGAACAGGTCGCGCGCGATGTCGAAGCGCCGGGACGCGAAGGCCAGCACGTCGTCGCCCAGGTCGAAGTGCAGCGCATCGGGGTCGATGCCGAGGAAGTTGTCCTCGTCGGTGCCGTAGCCCAGCGCCGGCTCGCCGCTGCGTGCAGCGATGCGAGCCAATTCCTCACGTTCCTGCTCGGCCGGAATGGGCTTGTAGCCGTACTCGATGGCCCAGTAGTCATAGGTGCCCAGCGTGGCCTGGAACGGCGCCGCCGCCGGCTCGCCGGGCCGCGGCAGGTTCACCGGGGCGTACTCCATCACGCTGTTGGTGAAGGCTTCGCGGCGGGTGAACTCGGGGTCGGCCACCTGGCTGGCGCGCACGCCGTGCGAGGCACGGAAGTTGTGGCGCAGGCCCAGCGTGTGGCCCACCTCGTGCATCGTCATGTCCTTCATGTAGTCGAGCACGAACTGCCGGGCCTCGGGGCTGTCGGGGTCGAGGTCGCCGCGGGCGGCCAGCACGTCCAGGGCATAGCCCAGCTGCTCGGCCGCATGGTCGGCATGGCGGCACTGCAGCGGGTCATGGGCCAGGCCCCCGGCCAGCAGCTCCGGCGCGGGCGGGCCGGCCACCTGCAGCAGCTCGGCCCAGTCTTGCGCAGCGGCGGCGGTGGCGGTGCCGCCCAGCACCCGAGCGCGCAGGTTGCGCAGGTTGCGCGCGCTGAGGCTCTCGATGCCGATGTCGGCATCCAGGATCTCGCCCGAGCGCGGGTCCACATGGCTGGGGCCGATGGCGCCGAAGGCCGGCTGGCGGTTGGTCATCCAGCGCAGCGAGGCCACGCCGGCGTCCAGCGTGTCCCAGGTGGCATCGTCGGGCTGCTGCTGGACGACGATGGCGTTCTGGAAGCCGATGCGTTCGAAGGCCTTGTTCCACTCCAGCACGCCGGCGGTGATGGCGGCGCGGTACTTGACCGGGATGTTGCGGTCCAGCCAGTAGGTGATGGGCTTGACCGGCTCGGACAGCGCGGCCGCCGGATCCTTCTTCTCGAGCCGCCAGCGGTTGACCACCCGCTGGCGCGGGCTGCGGGCCAGGTCGTCGCTGTAGTCGTCGCGGGCGGACTGGAAATAGCCCACGCGCGGATCGGCCGCACGGCGCGCCATCGGCGTGGCGGGCAGTTGCATCAGCGAGAAGTGCAGGCCGACGAACAGGCTGCGCGCATCGGGCAGGCCACCCGGCACTGTGGGCACCGGCGCGCCCGGGGGCGCACCGGGCTGCGGCACCGCGATGTTGGCGGTGGCGAAGTGGTTGTTGGTCTCCAGCACCAGCAGGCCGGGCTGGCCACGCACGCCCACCACGGCCGAGTTGCGCGCGTCGAAGGCGTAGTTCTGGCGGTAGGTGCGCTGCAGATGGCCGCCGATGCCGAGCATGTCGTTCATCAGCATCGCGCTCAGGTCCACCAGCACCGCCTTGCGGTCGGGATGGGGCTGGCTGCCGACCGGGTAGGCCGTCAGCAGGCTCGGCGAGACGGCGGCCGCGACGGCCCGGGCCTCGGGCGTGCCGGCCTGGGCCACCTGCTGCTGGTTGATGGCGACCAGCTGCACCACGTTGTGCTGGCGGCGGAACTCCACCAGCGCCGGTGCGCCGACCATCAGCCCGCCGAACACACGCGCCTCACCGATGCCGGTGCGCAGCTTGGGCGACAGGAAGAACGGCTTGTCGAAGTCGTCGGGCTTCAGCTCGATCCAGACCTTCTCGTCCTTCTGCCAGACGCTGAACAGCCCATGCGTGGGCTTGGCGTCCTTGATGACGGTGGCAAATGGCGGTGGCTGGCCCGGTGCTGGCGCGGCAGCCGGCGGTGCGCCGGGCGGCCGTGGCGCGGCCGCTGGGCTGCCTGCGGGTGCAGGCGCAGCCGACGGCGCAGCGGTGGGCGTTGCGGCCTGGGCGCCCGGCGCCTGGACCGTACCCAGCTGCGCGCAGCCGCCCAGACACAAGAAGGCGGCAACAGCAGTGGCGCGCCGGACAGGCGCAGGGCAGGACAGAAAGGACATGGGCGCCGCTCGACGAGGATCAAACGCCCAAGTCTGTCACAAGCAAGCCGCCGAAGGCGGCAATGCGCCCATCCAGCAGACGCCGTGGGACCGGCTCTGCCGGACCACGGGCGTCGCCCCCCTGGGGGGGAGCGCCGTCAGGCGCTTCGGGGGGGTTACTTCAGTGCCTTGAACCGCAGGCGCTTGGGCTTGGCACCTTCTTCGCCCAGGCGCTTTTTCTTGTCGGCCTCGTATTCCTGGTAGTTGCCGTCGTAGAAGAACCACTGGCTGACGCCCTCGCAGGCCAGGATGTGGGTGCAGATGCGGTCGAGGAACCAGCGGTCGTGGCTGATCACCATGGCCGAGCCGGCGAATTCCAGC
>JAGOBT010000494.1 GCA_017999135.1 Burkholderiaceae bacterium | reverse complement strand
GCGCATCGCGGCGTCGAACACCGGGTTGCTTTGGGCCTGGTACATCGACACCGCGTGCCGGGTCTGGAACAGCAGGGCCGACACGCCCGCCACATCCAGCGCCAGGAAGTGCGGCACCAGCCACATCACCGGCTTGTCGCTGCGTTCGGCCAGGCCGACGTCGCCTTCCACGTGGATCAGCGTCTTCAGCCGGTCGGCGCTGGCATACCAGAGCAGGCCGCGCTCCAGCAGGCTGCGGGCCAGCCAGCCGAAGTGGTCGCGCACCAGGCGCTGGCGGGCAGCGGCATCCAGCTCGGGCAGGCACAGCGCCACATTGCGCAGCGCGATGCGCCGGCGTGAGCCGGCCAGCCGGTACAAGACTGCACCCAGCCCGCGGCCCAGCGCCGCCTGCACCGCCAGCGGCAGGTGCTGGAACAGCCACAACACGCCCAGCAGCGCCCGGGCCCCCAGCGTGCCCATCATGGCGCGGCCTCTTCGCCGGTGGCGGGGTGCGCGCGGCGCGGCTGCTTGTAGCGGTTGTAGCCCCACAGGTACTGGCCGGGGCAGGCGTCGATCAGTTGCTCCATGGCCTGGTTGACGGTGGTGGCGCAGGCCACCTGCAGCGCTTCGTCATCGGCCGCGGTGGTGGGCAGGGCCGGTCCGGCGCTGACCCGCAGCACCCAGCCGCTGCCGGCGGGCAGGCGCTCGGCCCAGATCAGCAGCAGCGTGGCGCCGGTCTGCTGCACCAGGCGGGCAGCCAGCGTCATGGTGTAGGCGGGGCGGCCGTAGAACGGTGCCCACACGCCCATGCCATCGGGCGGCACCTGGTCGGGCAGCAGGCCTACCGCTTCGCCGCGGCGCAGCGCGCGGATCATCTGCCGCACGCCGGCCAATGCCGCCGGCACCGTGGCCAGGCCGGGGCGGGCGCGGGCGGTTTCTTCCAGGCTGCGCAGCCAGGGCTGGCGCGCCGGGCGGTACATGGCCGTCAGCCGGGCGCGATGGCCGAAGCGCTCGGCGATGGCCTGGGCGCACACCTCGAAGCAGCCCAGGTGCGGTGTCAGCAGCACCAGGCCACGGCCGTCGTCCAGGGCCTGGGCGATCAGCCCGTCGCCCTGCCACTGCACCACCGTGCCCAGCGGCCGGTCCACCGGGCGCAGCCACAGCCAGGGCAGCTCGGCCACCATGCGGCCCGCCTCGGCCACGGCCTGGCGGCGCACGGTGCTGCCGTGCCCCGCCTGTTGCAGATGGGTCTGCAGATGGCGGCGGTAGGTGGGCGATGCCAGCCAGGCCAGCCAGCCCAGCACCGTGCCCAGGGCGTGCAAAGTGGGCAAACCGCGCCGCGACAGCCAGCGGATCAGCGAAAGCATGTTTGGTAGACTGGCGCCATCGCCGAGTTAAAGGACAACTTGCGGGGCGATGCGGGGGCAACCTCGCCGTGTGGTGGTGCCAAGGCACTGCGCGCACCAAATACCGCTAAAGCGTTCGCCGCCATTCCAGAAGTTGAAGTTGCGGTTGAAACGGCGACGCAGCTTTCAACCAACCTGGAGTGTATGCAAGTGGCGAACGACTATCTCTTCACCTCTGAATCCGTCTCTGAAGGCCACCCCGACAAGGTGGCCGACCAGATCTCCGACGCGATCCTCGATGCGATCTTCGCGCAGGACCCGCGCAGCCGCGTGGCCGCCGAAACGCTGACCAACACCGGCCTGGTGGTGCTGGCGGGCGAGATCACCACCAACGCGCATGTGGACTACATCCAGGTGGCGCGCGACACCATCAAGCGCATCGGCTACGACAACACCGAGTACGGCATCGACTACAAGGGCTGCGCGGTGATGGTCTGCTACGACAAGCAGAGCAACGACATCGCCCAGGGCGTGAACCACGCCAGCGACGACCACCTGAACACCGGCGCCGGCGACCAGGGCCTGATGTTCGGCTACGCCTGCGACGAGACGCCCGAGCTGATGCCCGCGGCCATCCACTATGCCCACCGCCTGGTCGAGCGCCAGGCCGAGCTGCGCAAGAGCGGCAAGCTGCCCTTCTTGCGCCCCGACGCCAAGAGCCAGGTCACGCTGCGCTACGTGGACGGCAAGCCGGTGAGCGTGGACACCGTGGTGCTCAGCAGCCAGCACGCGCCCGAGTACAGCCTGGGCGACCGCATGACCGACGCCTTCTACGAAGCGGTGCGTGAAGAGATCATCAAGCCGGTGCTGCCGGCGGCCTGGCTGAACAAGGACACCAAGTACCTGATCAACCCGACCGGCCGCTTCGTCGTCGGCGGCCCGCAGGGCGACTGCGGCCTGACCGGCCGCAAGATCATCGTCGACACCTACGGCGGCGCCTGCCCGCACGGCGGTGGCGCGTTCTCGGGCAAGGACCCGAGCAAGGTCGACCGCAGCGCCGCCTATGCCGCACGCTACGTGGCCAAGAACGTGGTCGCCGCCGGCCTGGCGCGCCAGTGCCAGGTGCAGGTGGCCTACGCCATCGGCGTGGCCCGGCCGATGAACATCACCGTCTACACCGAAGGCACCGGCGTGCTGCCGGACGACAAGCTGTCGGCCATCGTGGCCGAGGTGTTCGACCTGCGGCCCAAGGGCATCATCCAGATGCTGAACCTGCTGCGCCCGATCTACCAGAAGACAGCAGCCTACGGCCACTTCGGGCGTGAAGAGCCCGAGTTCACCTGGGAAGCGCGCGACCGGGTGGATGCGCTGCGGCAGGCAGCCGGTCTGAAAGGCTGATGCTGCGCCGGGCCGCCAAGGCCCGGCTGATGCAACCAGGGCGCCGCGATGCGCCCTTTTTTCATGCCCGCCGCGGCTTCACCTTCGACGCCGCCAGCTTGGCCTGCGTGCGCGCCACCTCGACATCGGCGTCGTGCACCAGGGCCACGCCCATGCGCCGCTTGACGAAGCTCTCGGGCTTGCCGAACAGGCGGACTTCGCTGTTCGGCACCCGCAGCGCGTCAGCCACGCCGTCGAAGACGATGCCGGTGGCCTCGACACCGCCATAGACCACCGCACTGGCGCCGGGGCTCGTCAGTGTGGTGTCGACCGGCAGGCCCAGGATTGCGCGGACGTGCAGCTCGAACTCGTTCTGCCACTGGGTGATCATGGTCACCATGCCGGTGTCGTGCGGGCGCGGGCTCACTTCGCTGAACCACACCATGTCGCCCTGCACGAAGAGCTCCACGCCGAACAGGCCCTGGCCACCCAGGTTGTCGGTGACGGCCTTGGCGATCTGGCGCGAGCGCTCCAGCGCCACCGCGCTCATCGGGTGCGGCTGCCAGCTTTCCACATAGTCGCCGCTGACCTGCA
>JAGOBT010000049.1:10948-12252 GCA_017999135.1 Burkholderiaceae bacterium | reverse complement strand
GGGCTGAGGCCCAGGCTGGGCTCGTCGAGCAGGATGAGATCCGGCTGGCACATCAGCGCGCGGCTGATCGACAGCATCTGCTGCTGGCCGCCTGACAGCAGGCCGGCATCCTGCGCCTGGCGCTCGCGCAGGATCGGGAAGTAGGTGTAGACCTGCTCCATGTCGCGGGCCACGCCGTCCTTGTCGCTGCGGGTGTAGGCGCCCATCAGCAGGTTGTCCTTGACCGACAGCAGCGGGAACACCTCGCGCCCTTCGGGCACATGGGCCAGACCGCTGCGCACGATCTCGGCCGGGTCCTTGCCGGTGATGTCGTTGCCGGCAAAGCTGACGGTACCGCGGGTGGGGTCGAGCACGCCGGAGATCGTCTTCAGGATGGTGCTCTTGCCCGCGCCGTTGCTGCCCAGCACGGTGGCGATCTCGCCCTTGCGCACCTTCAGGCTGACGCCGCGGATGGCCTTGATGGGCCCGTAGGCGCTCTCGATGTTGGCGACGGACAGCAGCACGTCTTGTTCGGCGGTGCTCATTCAGGCCGCCTTTCTGCGCAGGCTGGACACATCGTCCACCGATCCGAGGTAGGCCTCGATCACGCCCGGGTGGCTCTGCACCTCGGCCGGCGTGCCCAGGGCCAGCACCTCGCCCTGGTTCATGGCCAGCACCCGGTCTGACACGCGCGAGACCAGGCTCATGTCGTGCTCGACCATCAGCACGGTGATGCCCAATTCGTTCTTGATGTCGTGGATCCACCAGGCCATGTCGGACGTTTCTTCGACGTTCAGGCCGGATGACGGCTCGTCCAGCAGCAGCAGCTTCGGCCCGGTGCACAGGGCTCTGGCCAGTTCGACGACCTTCCGTTTCCCATACGGCAGGCCGGCCACGAAGGTGTCGCGGTAGTGCTGCAGGTCCAGCAGCTCGATCACCTGCTCGGCGCGCAGGCGGGCTGCCAGCTCGGCTTGCCGCGTCGCCTTGGTGAAGAACAGGTTGCTCCAGAAGCCGGCGCCGCGGTGGATGTGGTGGCCGATCAGCAGGTTCTGCAGCACCGTGGCGTTCTCGAACAGCTCGATGTTCTGGAAGGTGCGGGCGATGCCCAGGGCCGCGATGTCGTGCGGCGGCTTGTCGCTGAGCAGTTGGCCTTCGAAGTGCAGCGTGCCGGTGGTGGGCGTGTAGATGCGGCTGATCAGGTTGAACACCGTGGTCTTGCCCGCGCCGTTGGGGCCGATCAGGGTGAAGACCTCGCCGCGCTGCACGTCGAAGCTGACCTTGTTGACGGCCAGCACGCCGCCGAAGCGCACGCTCAGGTCGCGCGC
>JAGOBT010000049.1:0-10848 GCA_017999135.1 Burkholderiaceae bacterium | reverse complement strand
GGTTGAACACCGTGGTCTTGCCCGCGCCGTTGGGGCCGATCAGGGTGAAGACCTCGCCGCGCTGCACGTCGAAGCTGACCTTGTTGACGGCCAGCACGCCGCCGAAGCGCACGCTCAGGTCGCGCGCACTGAGAAGTGGAGTCTTGTCGTCGCTCATGTCGATGGATGCCTCGGACAGAACCAAGCGAACGCCGCGGAACCGGCTCTGCCGGGCCGCTGGCGTTGCCCCCTTGAGGGGGCGGCCGAAGGCCGTAGGGGGTGGGTCATTTCAGGCGTTCAGACTTGGCATACGACTTCTGCCGCTTGAACATGCCCTTGCGGTAGAACGGGAACAGCTGCAGCCAGGTGCGCACCTTCAGCCAGCGGCCGTACAGGCCGTGCGGCTCGAACAGCACGAAGGCCATCAGCACCACGCCGTACACCACCGCCTGCAGGCCGGCGGCCTGGCCGATGGCCGGCGGCAGGTAGTCCTTGCCCAGGGCGATCAGCTGCGGCATGGTGATCAGGAAGATCGCCCCCAGGAAGGCGCCGTGCACGCTGCCCACGCCGCCCACCACCACCAGCAGCAGCAGGTCCACGCTCTGCACGATGCCGAACTGGTCGGGCGAGATGAAGCGCAACTTGTGGGCATACAGCGCGCCGGCCAGGCCCACGATGGCGGCTGACAGCGCAAACGCCAGCGTCTTGTAGCCCGCCAGGTGGATGCCCATGCTCTGGGCCGAGATCTCGCTGTCGCGGATGGCGATGAAGGCCCGGCCGGTGGCGCTGCGCAGCAGGTTCAGCACGCCCAGCGTCACCAGCACCGTGGTGCCCAGGGCGATGTAGTAGAACGCCTCGCTGCTGCCCAGGTCGGCCCCGACGAACTGCGGTGATGTCACGCTCATGCCAGCGTTGCCCTTGGTCACGCTTTCCCAGCGGGCCAGCACTTCCTCGACGATGAAGCCGAAGCTCAGCGTGGCGATCGCCAGGTAGATGCCCTTGACCCGCAGCGCCGGCAGGCCCACCACGGCACCCACCGCGGCGCTGAGGCCGGCCGCCAGTGCCATGGTCAGCGGAAACGGCCAGCCCTTGGCAGACAGCACCGCCTGCACATAGGCACCCACGCCCAGGAAGGCGGCATGGCCGATGGAGGCCAGGCCGGTGAAGCCCGACAGCACCATCAGCCCCAGGCCGGCCACCGCATAGATCAGCACGAAGCTGATCTGCGACAGCCAGTAGTCACCGGCCCACAGCGGCGCGGCCAGCATGGCCAGCACCAGCAGGCCGTACCAGAAGGCCTGGCCACTGTGCTTGACGATCTGCAGGTCTTGCGCGTAATCGGTCTTGAAGATGAAACGCATGGGATCAGACTTTCTTGCGCATGGCGCCGCCGAACAGGCCGTTCGGCTTGACCACCAGCATGATCAGCACCACCACGTAGGCAGCGATGTCCTTGAAGCCTTCAGGCAGGTAGAAGCCGGCAAAGGCCTCGACCAGCCCGATCACCAGGCCGCCGACGATGGCCCCCGGCAGGCTGCCGAAGCCGCCCACCACCGCCGCCGGAAACGCCTTCAGCCCAATGAAGCCCATGTTGGCGTGCACGAACGTGACCGGCGCCAGCAGCAGCCCGGCAATGGCCGCCACCGCCGCCGACAGCCCCCACACCAGGCCGTTGATGCGCCGCACCGGGATGCCCATGTAGTAGGCCGCCAGCTGGTTCTGCGACGCCGCCTGCATGGCGATGCCCAGCTTGCTGTAGCGGAACATCAGGTACAGCACCAGGCACAGCACGGCCGTCATGCCGATCACCGCCACCTGCTCCAGGCTGATGACGGCGCCACCCAGGTTCATCACCTGGCCGGCATAGGGCACCGGCAGGGTGTGGGTCTCGGTGCCGATCTCGGGGATCATCGAGATCAGGCCGCGGGCGGTGTAGCCCACGCCGATGGTCAGCATCACCACGGTGAACTGCGGCTGGCCCAGGATGGGCCGGATCACGGCGCGCTCCAGCCCAATGCCCATCAGGAACATGCAGGCCACCGCCGCCGGTGCGGCCAGCCAGAACGACCAGCCAAAGATGGTCATCATCACCAAGCCGCCGAAGGCACCCAGCATCATCAGCTCGCCCTGGGCGAAGTTGACTGTCTCGGTGGCCTTGTAGATGAGCACGAAGCCCAGCGCGATCAAGGCGTAGATGCACCCGAGCGAGATGCCCGAGATCAACAGTTGCACGATGGCCAAACAGGTCTCCTGCAGCGGCCGCAAGGCCGTTGGTTGACGGGTGGTGTGGGGGGAGGCCGCAGCCTCGGACGCCACGCAGGCTAGGCGCGCGCCCGGCGGGTGTCTTGCGCCCAGATGCTGCCAGCCCGCTGCAGTGCAGCAGCCCCGGGAACCCCCCCGGTCAGCGCCCCCCGGATCAGGGCTGCACCGCGCGCTCGACGGCGCGCTCGCGCAGGCTGGGTCCGTCTGCCGCTGGCGGGGGCTTGGTCGTGGCTGGCGCGGTCGACCCGATCACATTGACCGTGCCCTTGTCCAGCTTCAGCTCGCGGGTGCCGGGTGGGCAGAAGCTGTTGGTGTAGCTGACCTCGGTGCCGCGCTGGCACTTGCGCAGCGTGCCCAGCGGCATGGGTTGCCCCTTGTTGCGTGCGGCCACGGACGCCGGGCTGTCGTACTGGCGCACCGTGCCGTTGTCGAACACGATGGGCGCCAGCGGCTTGGCCGCTGGCTGGCCCAGTTGCCGCGCCCAGTCGCTCTGCGCCAGACGCCAGGTGATGGCCAGCGCCAGCAGGGCCAGCAGCGCCAAGGCGACATGCTTGAAAGACATGCCCGGTCTTCAGCCTGGCCGGCAGGCGGCCGGCGCCACCGCCTGGGAAATGGCCCCCGACATGGCGTCCGAACGCGCTGTCTCGTTCGCGGCGACCCGGATGCCGTGTGCCATGCCTGCTTCCTGCGCCGCTCAGCGCAACGCTGCGGGCGTGGCCGGGCGGTAGACATCGGGCGGGAATTCGCCCGAGACGAACAGCGACAGCTCACCCCGCTGTACCAGCACCTGGCCCAGGATGCTGGCCGGGTGCTGGCGGATGGCCTGGGGCGGCGCATTGCACGCCGGCCTGGCCGTGTGGGTGAACTCGATGGTGTAGCGGCCTGCCGCGACGCGCTGCCACCGGCCCATCGCCGCGTTGCCGGTCTTGCCGCCGGCAAAGCAGGTGCGGAAGTAGCCCCCGGGCAGGAAGATCAGCCGCTCGGCCCCGGTGGTGCTGGCCCAGGCGCCGGTGATGCTGTTGCCGCCGGTGCCCGCAGCACCGGCCGGCAGCACTGCCGTGGCGGCCCATGCCGCCAGCACCAGGGCTGTGCAGCGGCCCGCCTGCCTGCCGCCCTGCCGCACTACACCGGCTCCACCGTGACACCCACTGCCGGCGGCGCCGTGCCGCCGCCGCGGATCACGCCGCGCAGCGGCGCCACGTCGGCGTAGTCACGCCCCCAGGCCAGGGTGACATGGTCCTGGCCGACGCGCACATCGTTGGTGGGGTCGAGTGCCACCCAGCCATGCAGCGGGCACCACACGGCCACCCAGGCATGGCTGGCATCGGCGCCCACCAGGCGCGGCTGGCCTTCGGGCGGATGGGTCAGCAGGTAACCGCTGACATAGCGCGCGGCCAGCCCCAGGCTGCGCAGCGCGGCGATCATCAGGTGGGCGAAGTCCTGGCACACGCCCTGCCCCTGCGCCAGCGCCTGCAGCGCGTTGGTGGCCACATCGGTGCTGTGGGGCTTGTACTGCATGCGCTGGTGCACCCGCGTCATCAGGGCCTGGGCGCCCTGCAACAGTGGCCGGCCCGGGCTGAACAGATCGTGCGCATAGGCGGCCAACTCGGGTGCGTGCGGTGCAAACTGGCTGGGCAGCACGAATTCAACGGCCTCGGGCTGGGTGACACCGGCGCGGTAGCGCAGTGCGGCTGCGGCCTCTTCCCAGGGCGGGCTGTGCGCATCGTCCAGCTGCGGCGGCGTGGTCAACAGCACCTGGAAGCGGCTGGTCACCGTCAAGCGGTCATGCACGCGCGAGTGGCTGAAGCCATGGCGCCAGTTGCCGAAGGCGTCCTTGCTCTCCTGCACGGCGCTCTCGGGCAGCGGGTCGATCTGCAGGTCCCAGCGTTGCACCTTCTGCACCTCGGTGTCGCGCGGGCGCAGCCAGGCACTGTGGTGCGCCACCTCCACTGGTGCGTCGTAGTCGTAGCAGGTTTCGTGGGTCACCTGCAGCAGCCGCGGCCCCGGTGGTGGCGGGCGGCGGGGCCGCACCGGCGGCAATGTGGCGTCTGCCTGGGCCTGGTCCTGGGCCTGGTCCTGGTCCTGGCGCTGGCCGGGGCTGCCATGGGTCTGGGCCTGCCCGCCTTGGGTCTGGGTCTGGCCGCTCGCCGGCACGGCAGCGTCGTCGGCCGGTCGCAAGGGCTGGTTCATTGCCACACCGTGCGGTCGCGTGATTCCACGTGCGCAAACAGGTGGCGGCTGATCTGGTCGGACAGGCCGCGCGCCGCATGGCTGCAGCCGCGCAGGGCATCGATCAGCTCGGTGTGGCGGCCCTTGTCGTCGGCGCGGGCCAGGCGGGCCAGCAGCCAATCCTCGGGCATGGGCAGGTCGCGCGTGACCTGGTTGACCCAGATCGGGTCGTGCCGCGCCAGCTTGCGCAGGCGGTCGCGCATGGTGCGGGCCACCCAGGCCAGGCTGCGCGGGTTGTCGGTGTCCATGGCCAGCAGATGCAGCAGCGGCAGCACCTCGCGCCGGCCCTGGAACTGCGCGCGGTAGGTGATCACGCTGTCGAACAGGCCCAGCAGCAGATGGAAGCCGTCGTCGGCCTCATGCACCTTCAAGTCGAAGCCCAGGGCCAGGGCGTGGGCCAGCATGTCCAGCCGTTCGATCTGGCGGCCCACGCTCAGCAGACGCCAGCCGTCGTCGCGCGTCATGCGGTCGGTCTGCGCCCCGGTGATGGCAGCCAGGTGCGTGGTGGCGCGGCCCAGCACGCCCAGCACGTCGGGCACCGGGGCATGGCCGTCGCCCAGCGACAGCACCACGCCCAGGTGCTGCTCGAAATGCTCACCCACCTCGTGGATGAGCTTCCAGTGCTCGGCTGACAGCCGCTCACGCAGGGCCTGGGCGCACTGGCGCAGGCTGCGCAGGTTGTGTGCCACGCTGGTCGTGGGGCCGCCGATGCTGGCATCCACCGGCGCCCCATGGCTGCGTGGCAGCAGACCGTGGATCAGCGCCCGCTCGAACACCCGAGGCGCTTTCAGCACGCTCGGCACACCGGCACCCACCAGGCCGTGGAAGCGGGCCAGCCGGTCGAGCAGGCGCAGCACCGGCTCGCTGCCTTCGCGCAGCATCTCCAGCATCAGGCGCACCAGGCGCACCGAGTTCTCGGCCCGCTCGGTGTAGCGGCCCAGCCAGAACAGGTTCTCGGCGGCACGGCTGCTCACGGCCCGGTGCACGCTGCCCAGTTCGTCGGCCGTCAGCGGCTTGGGCAGCAGCGTGCTCTTGTCGACTGCGCCGCTGGCGATCACCCAGGTGTCGACGCTGGCGCTGCCGTGCTGCATGCTCAGCCAAGGGTCGTGCGCGCTGCCGGGCTGCTGGCCGCTGCGGTTGGCCACGCGCGTCAGCGCACCGGGCAGCACCTGCCAGCCACCCTGCCCGTCAGCCAGTGCGAACACCCGCATCACCGCGGCGCGTGGGTGCAACTGGCCGCTGGCATCAGCCGCAGCGTGGCCGGCACGCGTCCACACCGGCGTCTCGCTGGGCCGCACGCGCGCCTGCAGGGTGTAGGCGGCCGGGTCGGCGTCGATGCGGTCGCGCAACGCACGGCGCTCGGCGTCGCTCATCAGCGCCGCCACGCGTGGGCCGAAGCCACTGTCGGGAAAGGTGGGTGCCACGACGAAGTTGCCCAGCGCCTCGCGCTGGTGGCGCCACACGCTGGATTCGCCGCACCACCAGGTGGTGGACGCAGGCAGCAGCAGGTCCTCGCCCAGCAGGCGCTCGGCCACGCCGGGCCAGAAGGCGGCAAGGCCAGGGCTTTCCAGCACACCGGCGCCGGGTGCATTGGCCATCACCACCTCGCCGGCGCGCAGGGCCTGCAGCAGGCCGGGCACGCCCAGCTGGCTGTCGGGCCGCAATTCCAGCGGGTCGAGGAATTCGTCGTCGACCCGGCGCAGCAGCACATGCACCTGCTCCAGGCCGTGCAGCGTCTTCAGGAACAGCTTCTTGCCGCGCACCGTGAGGTCGCTGCCTTCGACCAGGGTGACGCCCAGGTAGCGGGCCAGGAACACCTGCTCGAAGTAGGTTTCGTTCAGCGGGCCGGGCGTCAGCAGCACGATGCGGCTGCGCTCGCCGGCCGGGCTGGCGCGCACCAGGCCGTCGAGCAGGCTGCGGAAGGTGCCGGCCAGGCGCTGCACCCGCAGGTCGGCAAACTGGTCGTGGAACTGCGGGCCGATGATCAGCCGGTTCTCCAGCAGGTAGCCCAGGCCCGACGGCGCCTGCAACCGCTGCGCCAGCACCCGGAAGCCGCCATCGGGCGTGCGCGCCAGGTCGAAGGCGGCGATGTGCATGCCGCAGTGGCCGGCCGACCACAGCCCGCAGGCCGGGCGCAGGTAGTGCGGGTGGGCAAAGATCAGGCTGGCCGGCAGCAGCGCGTCGCGCAGCAGGGTCTGGGGGCCGTAGATGTCGGCCAGCGTGGCCGCCATCAGCCGGGCGCGCTGGGTGACGCCGGCCTCGATCTGTGCCCATTCACTGGCCGGCACGATGAACGGCAGCAGTTCCAGCGGCCAGGCCCGGGGCGTGTCGACGCCTTCGGCATAGACGTTGTAGGTGGCGCCGTCTTCACGCACCCGGGCCTGCACCCGCTGGGCGCGGGCACCCAGGTCGGCCCAGCCTTCGGTGCCCAGGGTGTTGAAGAACTGCGCCCAGTGCTGCGCCGGCGCATGGCCGGCCGCAGCCGCCGTGCCGGAGGCGCTGGCGCACCATTCGTCGAACGCGTCGGGCGTGGCGCGCTGCGCCACCGCCGCCACCAGGCTGGCGGCATCAGGCAGGTCGTCGTCGGCCAGCAGACTGCTTTGCATTCCCGCATCATGCCCGGGAAGCGCTGGCTTTTCGCGCGGGCCCATCCCCTGAGCCGGCGGGTCAGCGGCGCACGCAGGCCGCCATCACGCGGTGCGCAGGTCCAGCGTGAACGGAAATTCCTGGCTGCGCTGCGGCTTGCCCACCACCATCTTGCCGGGCGTGTGGCCGATGGTGAAGAAGCGCGCCAGGCGCCGGCTCTCGGCCTCGAACGCATTGACCGGGAAGGTCTCGTAGCTGCGGCCGCCCGGGTGGGTGACGTGGTACTGGCAGCCGCCCAGGCTGCGCTGCATCCAGGTGTCGACCAGGTCGAAGGTGAGCGGCGCGTCGATGCCGATGGACGGGTGCAGCGCGCTCGGCGGCAGCCAGGCGCGGTAGCGCACGCCGGCCACGAATTCGCCGGTGCGGCCAGTGGGCTGCAGCGGCACCGGCACGCCGTTGCAGGTGAGCACATGACGCGGGTTGATCAGGCCGGACACCTTGACCTCGATGCGTTCGACCGACGAATCGACATAGCGCACCGTGCCGCCGCTCGACCCCTCTTCGCCCATCACGTGCCAGGGCTCCAGCGCGCTGCGCAGCTGCAGGTGCACGCCCTCGGCGGTGAGCTCGCCCACCTTCGGGAAGCGGAACTCGAAGTGCGGCGCGAACCAGGCGGCGTCGAAGGCAAAGCCGGCCTCGCCCATCTCTTCCATCACATGGCCGAAATCCTGCCAGACGAAATGCGGCAGCAGGAAGCGGTCATGCAGTTCGGTGCCCCAGCGCACCAGATCGTGGCAGTAGGGCTCGGCCCAGAAGCGGGCCACCAGCGCCCGCAGCAGCAGCTGCTGCACGATGGACATGCGCGCATGCGGCGGCATCTCGAAGGCGCGCAGCTCCAGCAGGCCCAGGCGGCCGGTGGCGCTGTCGGGCGAATACAGCTTGTCGATGCAGAACTCGCTGCGGTGGGTGTTGCCGGTGATGTCGACCAGGATGTTGCGCAGCGTGCGGTCGACCAGCCAGGGCGGCATCTGCTGGCCGTAGACGGCCTTGTTCTTCTCGATCTCGCCCAACGCGATCTCCAGCTCGTAGAGCTGGTCGTTGCGCGCCTCGTCCACCCGCGGCGCCTGGCTGGTGGGGCCGATGAACAGGCCGCTGAACAGGTAGCTGAGGCTGGGGTGGTTGTGCCAATAGGCCAGCAGGCTGCCCAGCACATCGGGCCGCCGCAGGAACGGGCTGTCGGACGGCCTGGCGCCGCCCATCACGAAGTGGTTGCCACCGCCGGTGCCGGTGTGGCGGCCGTCGAGCATGAACTTCTCGGTGCTCAGGCGCGACAGCCAGGCCGCGTCGTAGAGGAATTCGGTGTGCTCGACCAGTTCCGTCCAGTTGCTGGCGGGGTGGATGTTGACTTCGATGACGCCCGGGTCGGGCGTGACGGCCAGCACCTTCAGGCGCGGGTCGCGCGGCGGTGGGTAGCCTTCCAGCACGATGGTGACGCCCTGGGCGGCGGCGGTGGCCTCGATGGCGGCCAGCAGTTCCAGGTAGTCTTCCAGCTGCTTGAGCGGCGGCATGAAGACATACATCATCCCGCTGGGCTGGCCCACGGCCTCGGCCTTGGGGCCGTTGGCGCGGCGCGGGTCACGCACCTCCACCACCAGGGCGGTGCGGGTGATCCAGTGGGCGGATTCACCGCGCGCGGGGCTGCGGCTGGCGGCTTCCAGCGTGCTGATGCGCGCACCGCTGCCGGCGGCGCCACCGGCACCGCCTGCTGCACCCACCGCAGCACCACCGCCCGGGCGTGCGCCCAGGCCTGCCATGGCGCCACCGGCGCCCAGCACGCCATCGCCACCGGCGCCCAGCACGCCATCGCCACCGGCGCCCAGCACGCCATTGCCACCGGCAACCCCATCGGCCGCAGCGCTGCGGGCCTGCAGGGCCACCACGCCACCTTCGGCGAAGCCGCCGCCGATCACATGGGCGGCGTACTGGCTGCGGATGGCGGCCGCTGCCGGCAGCGCATCACGCGGAGCAAAGGGGTCGCTCTCGATGTGGTACGGGTACTCGGTGGTCTTCACCCAGGGCAGGCTGTCCAGCGGCAGGCGGTAGCCCATCGGTGAATCACCGGGGTGCAGGTACATGCGCTCGTCGCGGAAGAACCAGGGCCCGGTCTGCCAGCGGCTGCCGGCCAGGGCGGGCACGCCGTCCAGCCCGTCGCTGCGCTTGAGCGGCAACGCATAGCCCACCGGCGCATCCAGCCCCTGGTCGAAAACGCGGCGCAGGCGGATGCGCTCCATCTCGTCGTCCAGCTTCGACTCGAACGGGTCGACGTTGACGGGCAGCCGGCGCTCGCGCCACAGGTGGTACCAGGTGTCCTCGTAGCCGGTCTGCACATGCTTGTCGGTCACGCCCAGGCGGGCGCACAGCGCCGTCATGAAGGCCTTGGCATGGGCGCTGGTGTAGTGCGTGGGATGGCGCTCGTCGGTGAACAGCTTCGGGTCGTGCCAGCAGGGTTCACCATCGGCGCGCCAGCAGATGCTGAGTGCCCAGCGCGGCAACTGCTCGCCCGGGTACCACTTGCCCTGGCCGAAGTGCAGGAAGCCGCCGTCGGCATAGTGTTCACGCAGGCGGTGGGTCAGGTCGGTGGCGAACAGGCGCTTGGTCGGGCCCAGGGCGTCGGTGTTCCATTCCGCGCCGTCGCGGTCGTCCACGCTGACGAAGGTGGGCTCGCCGCCCATGGTCAGGCGCACGTCGCCTTCATCCAGGTGCTGGTCGACCTGCGCGCCCAGGGCCAGCACCTGCTGCCACTGGTTGTCGGTGTAGGGCTTGGTGACGCGCGGCGATTCCCAGATGCGGGTGATCTGCATCTGGTGAGAGAACTCCACCTCGCATTCGTCGATGGCGCCGCTGATCGGCGCCGCGCTGCCGGGCGTGGGCGTGCAGGCCACGGGGATGTGGCCCTCGCCGGCCAGCAGGCCGGAGGTCGGGTCCAGCCCGATCCAGCCGGCGCCGGGCAGGAACACCTCGCACCAGGCATGCAGGTCGGTGAAGTCCACCTCGGTGCCGCTGGGGCCGTCCAGCGCCTTCACGTCGCTCTTCAGCTGGATCAGGTAGCCCGAGACGAACCGTGCCGCCAGGCCCATGTGGCGCAGCGTCTGCACCAGCAGCCAGCCACTGTCACGGCAGCTGCCGCTGCCCAGCGTGAGGGTTTCTTCCGGCGTCTGCACGCCGGGCTCCATGCGGATCAGGTAGCGGATGTCGCCCTGCAGCCGCTGGTTGATGGCGACCAGGAAGTCGATGGTGCGCTGCTCTGTCCGGTCGATGCTGGCCAGGAATTTGGCAAAGGCCGGCGTGGCCGGCTCGGTCACCAGGTAGGGCTGCAGTTCCAGCTGGGTGGCGGCGTCGTAGGTGAACGGAAAGGTCTCCGCCTCCGGCTCCAGGAAGAAGTCGAAGGGGTTGTAGACCGACATCTCGGTCACCAGATCCACCGTCACCTTGAACTCGGTGGTGGGTTCAGGAAACACCAGCCGCGCCAGGTAGTTGGCGAAGGCGTCCTGCTGCCAGTTGATGAAGTGGCCCTCGGGCTCGACCTTCAGGCTGTAGCTCAGGATGTTGCTGCGGCAGTGCGGTGCCGGACGCAGCCGCACGATGTGCGGCGACATGCCCACCCGACGGTCGTAGGTGTAGTGGGTGACGTGGTTCAGGGCGACGTGGATCGACACGGTGTGCTTTCAGAGAATGCGATGCTGCGCCGCAGCATTGTCGCCTGCGGGACTGGGATCAGGCAGGGACGAGGAA
>JAGOBT010000493.1 GCA_017999135.1 Burkholderiaceae bacterium | reverse complement strand
TGGCCTGGCCGGTGCTGGTGGTGGTGGGCGCGCTGCTGCTGTTCGTCTGGCCCTGGGGCAACCAGAGCAGTGCCGAGCTGCGCAGCCGCTACGAGCAGCGCAGTGATCTGTCCCGCGTGGCGCCGGGCGTGTTCCAGGCCTCGCGCGACGGCAGCCGGGTGTTCTTCGTCGACCGCGCCAGCCAGGAAGGCGTGGAAGGCCACAACGTGTTCGTGCTGACACGCCAGCCGCCGCTGGAGAGCGTGGTGTCGGCGCGCAGCGGGCAGCTGCTGACCGAAGGTGCCGACCGGGTGCTGCAGCTCGATTCCGGCCAGCGCACCGAAAGCGACAGCCAGAGCGGTGTGCGCACGCTGTCCAGCTTCGAACGCTACCGCGTGGTGGTGGGTGAATCGGCCGCCCGCACCGCATCGGCCGCCGCGCCCAAGACACTGCCCACGCACGCGCTGCTGCGCGATCCCACGCTGCGCCACCAGGCCGAGCTGGCCTGGCGCGTGGGCCTGCTGCTGGCCACCGCCAACCTGCTGCTGCTGGGCGTGGGCCTGGCCGCCACCCAGCCACGCCGCGCCACCAACTGGAACCTGCTGCTGGCGCTGCTGAGCTTCGTCGTCTACTTCAACCTGATCAACCTCTCCCAAGCCTGGATCGCCAGCGGCAAATTCGGCATGGGCGGCGTGATGCTGGCGCTGCACGGTGGCATGTTCGCATTGGCGCTGGCACTGATCTGGTGGCGCAATCACGCCGCGGTGCTGCAGCTGCTGCCGCGGAGGGCCGCCGCATGAAGACGGTGCGCCGCCTGCTGTACCGCGACATCGTCTGGTCGGTGGTGTTCGTCGCGCTGGCCTTCCTGAGCCTGTTCTTCTTCATCGACTTCGTCGACGAGCTGGAGAACGTGGGCCGCAACGGCTACACCCTGGGCCAGGCCGTGCTGCGCGGGCTGCTGGAGCAGCCGGGGCACTTCTACGAGCTGTTCCCCATCGCGGTGCTCATCGGCACCATCTATGCGATGGCGCGGCTGGCGCAGTCGTCCGAATTCACCATCCTGCGCACCGGCGGCCTCGGCCCGGGGCGGGCGCTGCGGCTGCTGGCCTTGCCGGGGCTGGTGTTCGCGGCCATCACCTTCGTGGTGGGCGACTATGTCGCGCCCTACACCGAGCAGCAGGCCATGGCGCTGAAGGCCGGCGTGCGCGGCGGCATCACGCTGGGCAGCAACGGCGCCTGGCTGAAGGAGCGCCGCCCCGGCACCGGCCCGGCGGCAGCCGACACCAGCGAGCGCAGCATCTCGGTGAACGTCAGCGGCGCCGGCGTGGGTGGCGCGCTGCTGGGCATACGCATCTTCGAGTTCGACACCGACGGCCGGTTGCGCACCCGCATCGAGGCTGCCAGCGGCCAGGTGCGGGCCGACGGCCACTGGCTTCTGCGTGATGTGCAGCGCACCGACTGGCCCACGCCCGAGGCAGCCCAGGCCGCCCAGCCGTTGCGCCAGCAGGCCCTGTCCACGCTCGACTGGCCCAGCTCGCTGGATGCCACCGTGGTGGCCGCGGCGCTGCTGCCGGCCAAGAACATGTCCACCATCGATCTGTGGCGCTACACCAGCCACCTGGCCGACCAGGACCAGGCCGTGCAGCGGCACCAGATCCAGTTCTGGAAGAAGGCGCTGTACCCACTGGCCTGCGTGGTGATGGTGGCCCTGGCCCTGCCGTTCGCCTACCTGCACGCGCGCGCCGGCGGCGTCAGCTACAAGGTCTTCGGCGGCATCATGCTGGGCATCAGCTTCGTGCTGCTGAACAATGCCAGCGGCCACCTGGGCCTGCTGCGGCAGTGGACACCCTGGATGGCCGCTGCCGCCCCCAGCGGCCTGTACCTGCTGATCTCCATGGGCGCCTTTGCCTGGCTGGTCCGTTTCCGATGAGTTCCCCCACGATGACCGACACCGCTCACACCACCGGCCTGCTGCTGTTCGCTCACGGCGCACGTGATCCGCAATGGGCCCGGCCCTTCGTGGCCGTGGCCGCGCGCTGTCGCGCGCAGCGGGGCGACGCGCGGGTGCAACTGGCCTTCCTGGAGTTCATGGCGCCCGACCTGGTGGCCGGTGGCAACGCCCTGGTGGCGGCCGGCTGCACCGTGGTCGACGTGGTGCCGCTGTTCCTGGGCGCAGGCGGCCATGTGCGCAAGGACCTGCCGGTGCTGCTGGCCCGACTGCAGGAGGCGCACCCGTCCGTGCGCTTCTCGCTGCGGCCTGCCGTGGGTGAAGCTGCGGCGCTGGTCGACGCCATGGCCGCCGTCGCCCTGGACAGCACGCTTCCCGAAGTGCCCTGGCGATGAATCTGCACCAGTTCCGCTTCGTGCAGGAGGCCGTGCGGCGCAATCTCAACCTGACCGAGACCGCCAAGGCCCTGCACACCTCGCAGCCGGGCATCAGCAAGGCCATCCTCGAGCTGGAAGAAGAGCTGGGCGTGGACATCTTCGCCCGCCACGGCAAGCGCATCCGGCGTGTCACCGAGCCCGGCCAGCTGGTGCTGCAGTCGGTCGAGATCATCATGCGCGAGGTGACCAACCTGCGGCGCATCGGCGACGAGTTCTCCAAGCAGGACGCCGGCACGCTGAGCATCGCCACCACCCACAGCCAGGCGCGCTACGTGCTGCCCGAACCCGTTGCCAAGCTGCGGCGCATGTTCCCCAAGGTGCAGGTGCAGATGCACCAGGGCACGCCGGGCGACGTGGCCCGCATGCTGGCCGACGACGTGGCCGAGATCGGCCTGGCCACCGAATCGCTGGCCGATGTCGACGGCCTGGTCACCCTGCCCTGCTATGAATGGCAGCATGTGCTGGTGGTGCCGGCCAGGCACCCACTGGCCGCGGTGGAGCGGCCCACGCTGGCGCAGCTGGCGCCCGAGCCGCTGATCACCTACCACCCCACGTTCAGCGGTCGCAGCCGCATCGACGCAGCCTTTGCACGCGCACGGGTGCAACCCAACATCGCGCTCGAGGCCATCGACGCCGACGTGATCAAGACCTATGTGCGGCTGGGCATGGGCGTGGGCCTGGTGGCCGAGATGGCGGTGCGTGACGACCCGCCCGGCGGCGACCTGGCCTGGCGGCCGGTGGGCCACCTGTTCGGGCCCAACACGTCGCGCGTGGCCTTCAAGCGCGGCGCCTACCTGCGCCATTTCGTCTTCGCATTTGCCGAACTGCTGAGCGAACGCCTGACCCGCCCGCTGATCGAGAAGGCCATGGCCGAGCGCCCTGGCAGCACCCCCACGTCCTACGAACTCTGAGCACCATGACCACCGCCGTTCCCACCG
>JAGOBT010000492.1 GCA_017999135.1 Burkholderiaceae bacterium | reverse complement strand
CGGCCGTCCACCCACACCGGCTGGGTGGCGGTCTGCAAGGCCAGCACCACGGTGCCGGGCGTGTCGCGGCCGCCGAAGGTGCACCACACCGGGCGCATGGCGCGGGTGCCGTCGGGGTCGCGCTGCGACAACAGGCCGACGAAGCGCTGCACCAGGTCGTAGACATTGCGCACCAGCGGGATGCGGCGCACCACGCTGTCCACCAGCCTGGACAGGCCACGCTGCAGGCCCAGCTCGATCAGCAGGCCCAGCCCCAGGATGCAGGCGGCGATCAGCGCCAGGCCGACGGCATAGCCGACGATCTCGGAGCCGGTGACCCCCAGCCCGATGGCCGACATCAGCGATCCGAAGGCGCTGTCCGGCCCCACCCAGCGCCAGACCAGGCCGATGCCCCAGGCAAACACCAGCACGGTGGCGGCCAGCGGCAGCGCGGCCAGCAGACCGGTGACAAACACACGCAGCAGGTGGCGGGAGGCGCGTCGCATGCGTGGATTATCCAGACCGGTGCCGGCAGGAACGGCGCCGGTGCCGCCGCCCGGCCGGGGCCGTCAACCGCGCCGGCGCCAGGCAGGCGGCCGCTTCTGCGCAAAGGCCTGCACGCCCTCACGGCCCTGGGCGGACACGGCCACGTCGCAGAAGACGTCGACGGCGGTGGTCGATCCGCCCTGGCTGCCGTTGTCGCAGGCGGCAAGGAACGCCCGGCGCCCGGCCTGCAGCGTGGCCTGGGGCTTGGCGGCCAGTTGCAGCGCGAGCTGGCGCGCCGCGTGCAGCACGGCCGCATCGGGCACCACGCGGCTGACCAGGCCGAGGGCCGACGCTTCAGCCGCGCCGAAGCTGCGGCCGGTGAACAGCAGATCGAACGCGCGGTGCCTGCCGACGATGGGCGGCAGCAGCGTGAAGTGGATCGCGGGCAGCACGCCGACGTCGATCTCCGGATAGCCGAAGGTGGCCGACTCGCCCGCCACCAGCAGATCGCAGGAGACTGCCAGCGTCATGCCGCCGCCCCGGGCGGCGCCTGTCACCGCGGCGATGCTGGGCTTGCCCAGGCGGCGCTGCGCGTCCTGCAGGCCGATGTACAGCTGCTGCAGCAAGGCCCGGATCTTCTCGGGCGCGGCGCCGTCCAGCGCGGCCAGGTCCAGCCCGGCGCAGAAGCGGCCGGCCACGGCGCTGCGCACGACCACCACCCGTGCGGCGGAGTCAGCGGCCGCACGGTCCAGGGCCGCGATGAGCTGGCCGACCATGGCTTCCGTCAGCGCATTGGCCGGTGGGTTGTCGAGCGTGATCTCGGCCACCCCGTCCCGGATGTCGACCTGCACGGTTGCCATGGTGCTTCCCTTCGTCTGCGCTGTTTTGACTGTGATGGCTGGCGCCGACTTCACGCGACGCCCACCGCCGGATGGTGCAGCGCCTCGGCCAGCAGATCGAACACCACGCGGATGCGGCGTGCGGTGCGCAGCTCGCGGTGCGTCACCAGCCAGATCGGAAAGACCACCGGCGGCACGTCGTCCAGCACCCGCACCATGCCCGGTGTGGCGTCGGCGATGTCGACCATCATCGCGCCGATGCCCAGGCCCTGCTGCACCAGCGCCCAGTGGGCCATGGAGTTCTCGGCGTAGCAGCTGAAGTTGGCCACCTCCAGCGGCAACCCGTGCTGGCGCAAGTAGGCCAGGTAACGGCCCGCGCGGTCGCTGCCCACGAAGGCATGCCGGGCCGCCTGCGTGGCCGTGCGCGGGTGGCCGTGCTGTTGCACCCAGCCGGCCGCCGCGTAGAAGCCCGCCTGCGCATCGCGGATGAAACGGCCGATCAGGTCGGGCTGGTCGGGCCGCAGATGGCGCACGGCGATGTCGGCCTCGCGCCGGCGCAGGTCGCTCAGCGCGTCCGACGCCACCACGTCGATCACGATGCCGGGCGCCTGCTGGCGAAGCTGTCGCACCAGGCGGGGCAGCAGATGGGCGGCCACCGCCTCGCTGGCCGAGACGGTGACCACGCCATCCACTGCCTGCGACTGGCCGGTGGCGGCCAGCGTCAGGTCCTCGGCCGCCGCACCCATCACGCGGGCATGCTCCAGCAGCGCCAGCCCGGTGGCCGTGGGCACCATGGCCTTGCCGGCCCGCTCGAACAGCGTGACGCCCAGCTGCCGTTCGATGGCCGCCACCTGCCGGCTGAGCGTGGGCTGGGTCAGGCCCAGCTTGCGCGCCGCAGCCGACAGCGACCCGGTCTCGGCCGTCTCGAGAAATGCCTTCAGCTGGTTCCAGTCGGGTTGATCCATACGCCATCGCATGAGTGCTCTGCGATTCTCGGCGATGTCCATCGCCATGCGCATGGCTAGCATGCCAACATCGATGCCCAACCGCAGCCAGGCTGCCCTGACGATGACGATCACCCACCCCATGCCCAGTGCGGCCGCAGCCGCCCAGGCCCGCTTCTGGGACCGCATGGCCCGCCGCTATGCCGCCGCACGCATCGCCGACCCGGCGGGCTACCAGACCACGCTGCGGCGGGTGGCTGCGCTGCTGTCGCCCGACCAGTCGGTGCTGGAGATCGGCTGCGGCACCGGCACCACCGCCCTGCAGTTGGCGGGTGGCACGCGGCGCATGCTGGCCACCGACGTCTCGCCCGCGATGATCGCCATCGCCCGCGACAAGCTGGCCGCGCTGCCGGTGCCGCAGCTGCGCTTCGGGCTGGCCGGTGCCGACGACGCCGCCGCCGGCGCGGTGCACGACACGGTGCTGGCTTTCAACCTGCTGCACCTGCTGCCCGATCTGGACACCGCGCTGCCGGCCATCCTGGCGGCGCTGAAACCCGGCGGGCGCTTCATCTCCAAGACCCCGTGCCTGCGCGAGATGCACCCGGCCGTGCCGCGCCTGCTGGTGCCGCTGCTGCGCGCGGTGGGCCTGGCGCCGCCGGTGCTGGTGTTCGACGCCGCGCAACTGCAGGCCAGCCTGGTGCGCCAGGGCCTGGAGATCGAGGCGGTCGAGCGGCACGGCAGCGGGCGCAAGGACATGCGGGTGTTCATCGTCGCCCGCAAGCCGCTGTGATGCGGCCTGTGCGCGCCACGGCGCCACGGCTGGCCGCAGCCGGCCTGCTGCTGGTGCTGGCCGGCTGCGTGTCGACCACCACCGTCACGCTGACACCCGGGCCACAACGGCCGGTGTGCGATGCGTCGGCTCGGGCGTTGGTGCTGTGGCAGCCGCGTTGGCGGCCCGACCAGAAGGACATGGCAGCGCGCGAGACAGCCGCGGCCGACGGCCTGGCCAGCTTCGTCGCCAGCGCGGGCTGCTTTGCGTCGGCCACACTGCAGCGGCTGCCG